>JAESTH010000283.1 GCA_016763695.1 Alcanivoracaceae bacterium | reverse complement strand
CTATTCACGATTACCGGCTATCGAACAATCAGAACCTGAAAACGACTTAATTGGCCCGCGAAACGGCTTAGAAAAGATACTGCTCACGTCCTGGTTAAAAGCATTGGGAGTCAATCAACTTGGTATTTTTGATAACTTTTTCGAAATGGGGGGTGATTCCATTCTGGCGCTGCAGGCCGTGTCTTTGTGTCGACAAGAAGGGATCGAAGTTACTGCTCAACAGATATTTGAATATCAGACCGTTGCTGAAGTATCCTCGGTTTGCCAATTAAATACTACTGAAACAAATCTGAACCAATCTGTCACAGGGCCGGTATTACTTGCACCCATTCAGAAATGGTTTTTTGGTGAAGTTCGCCAACATGTTTCATGGTTTAACCAAGGTGTGATTCTTCGACTCAAGAAAGAATTTAACGGCAATGAGTTGATCAACGCCTTCAACAAAATTATTCAGCATCACGATATATTACGTGCTCAATACGTATTTTCCGGCAACCAATGGCAACAATCGATACCAGAGTTTAAAGATGATAGCTTCACATTTATCGAAAAAGATTTGAGTTTAGAGTTTCAGCAATCAGGCTCAGAGTGTGTTGCCGTTTTTTGTTCAAAGTTACAATCAAAATTCAACCTAAATGATGGTCGACTATTGACAGCCGCTTTAGTACAACTGGAACCTGGCGAGTCGCGTCTTATTGTTTTTGCACATCACTTGATTATTGATGGGGTGTCCTGGCGCATTATTCTTGAAGATTTGCAGTCACTTTGCCTTGGAAAGCCTTTGCTACCAAGCACCGATAATTACCAGGCTTATTCAAATCAATGTCACGCATTATTGTCTGATGCTGAATGGGCAAGTCAAAGACAATATTGGCAGAATCAGTTGCAAGGACGACGCAACATACCTCTTGATAAAACAGGTAAAAATACTGTCGACTCAAGCCAAAGTTTAAGTTATGAACTGACAGAACAAGAGACAAAAACTTTGCTTCAATCGACATCTATGGCATTCAAACTGGGTGTAAGCGATATTCTGTTGGCAGCCTTTTTACAAACTCTTCAGCATTGGAGTGGCGAAGATGAAATATCAATCAATATGGAAAGTCATGGCAGAAGTGTTTTTCCTGAGCAAGTAAACTTAACTCGAACTGTGGGATGGTGCACATCATTGTACCCGTTGTTATTCGACATGACGAAATTAGAAAATGATGAGCAGTTACTGCAACGCGTCAAAGACACTACTGGTTCGGTGCCCAATCAGGGCTTAGGATTCGGTATATTAAACTTTTTAAGTGGTTCACCTGTGACCCATGAACGTAACGCCATGCCAGATGTTGGATTCAATTATCTGGGGCAGTTTGATCAGACTTTTCAAGGTACTGTTTTTGAACCTGCACCAGAAAGCACGGGGAATTTGTCGCATAAAGAGCAAATCAGAACTCAGAAATTAAGCGTTAACGCACTGGTTAAAAATAATCGCATGAAAATCAACTGGATATACAGTCAGAACCTGCATTTTGAAACAACAATAGAAAATCTTGCATCCCAATTTAACCAGCATTTACAACGTTTAATTAATGCTTGTCAGTCTGGCGAGGCTGGCTTAAGGGCTGAAGATTTTGTTGATTCCGATTTAAATCAAGATGAATTGGATGATCTTTTTGACAACATTGATTATTAACATTACTTACAGATTAAATAAATTCTCCCGACTTAAATAGTCTGGTAATTAAAGGCACATTATGGTTATTAAAAAAAATATTGCGGCAATTTATCCGCTGACACCTTTACAACAAGGATTACTCTTTCATACGGAGGCCCAATCTGATGGGGCATACGTAGTTCAGACGGCTTATCAGCTTCGTGGTAATTTAGATGAATCAATGTTTAAGAAAGCATGGGAGCAAACCATTGCTCGCCATCCGGTTTTACGTAGTCTGTTTGGTGGTTTGACGACCAATAAGCCGGTTCAGGTTATACTAAAAGAAGCCAAGCTATCTTGGTCAGTTTATAATTGGAAAAATTATTCGCCACAAGTATGTGAAAGACGTTTTAAAGAATTAACAGAAGCAGAACGGAAAACGGGTTTCAAGATAGACCGCCCACCTTTAATGCGATTTTATTGGATACAACTAAAGTCAGATGTCGTTCGATTTATCTGGACCTACCACCACGCACTGCTTGATGGTTGGTCTATTCCCTTGGTGCTGCGGGATGTGATAAATTGCTATGATGCATTGCGCAAAGGTTTAAATCCACAACTGCCCGCCCCTGTTGAATATCGCAATTATATAAGTTGGTTAAAACGACAGGATCAGCAAGACGCAGCACAATATTGGAGAGATTTACTCAGCGATGTTTCTCAGTCCACCCGATTAAATATGAGCCTCCCAAAAGGGGTAACTAGTGATACTGATGCGCCGATTCAAGAGATAGAAGTTTCTTTCGATAAAGACATTACGTCAGTATTAAAGTCGTTTTGCCAAAAACATCGTTTAACCCTTAATTTGCTTTGCCAGGCAGGTCTCGCTATCCTACTGGAACGCTATAGTAATTCCAGTGAAATCGTTTTTGGCACTACGGTTTCTGGCAGACCTTCTGATATACCTGATATAAACGAGCTTATTGGCGCATTTATTAATACAGTCCCTGTAAAGGCAAATGTCAACGCAGACACAAACGTTATTTCACTGTTGCAAAACCTACGAACTCAGCAATTAGAGCGTGACCGGTTTAGCTTTTTGTCTTTGAGAGAAATTCAAAGATTAAGTCAGATACGCAATGGTTCACCACTTTTTAGTACACTCTTTGTATTTGAAAATTTCCCAGTCGATCCCAGTATCAAACAAACAATACCAGATCTGGAAATCACCCGTGTATTACTAGAAGACAAGACCAGTTACCCTTTAACCATTGCGGCAAAAGTGTCCGACGTACTTACCTTCAACATACAGTTCAAAACATCGGAATACCATCTCAAGGATATTGAACACCTGACAGCAAACTATCAATGTATTTTGCAACAAATGGTGGACAATCCCCAAATCGTAATAAGTCAGCTTGCAACATTGCAAGAGGCACAACGCCAAAAATTACTGAGTATTGGTCAAGGTTATTGTCATGAAGGTACAATCGCATCCATCATTGCTCGGTTTGAGTCCATTGCCAACAACCAGCCTGACAAGATAGCCATTGTTGAGAATGAAAATCAATTAAGCTATCGAGAGCTTGAACGACGTGCCAGTCAACTTGCTTACTGGCTGACACAGCAAGGCATCAAGAAAGATCAAAGGATAGCAATTTGCCTGCCCTCCAGTATCCGATTTATTGTCAGCATGTTAGCCATTCTGAAAGTGAAAGCTAGCTATGTACCTATAGAAACAAACCAGCCAAAAAAACGCATTCTTGACCTTATGCATAAGGCCAATGTCGCCCTTGCCATAACTGACGGATCTACTAAATGGCATCAAACATTTGACTGGTCATTGCAGGAAAACATACTTGCCAAGCAGTCTACAGCTGAGAATCAACAAACTAAAGTGAACCCTGAGTCTATTGCATACTTAATGTTTACCTCCGGCACAACGGGTGAACCGAAAGCCATTTGCATACGACATGATAGTATAGCTAACCACATAGATGATGCCATCACTCGCTATTCGTTCAGTTCTGAT
>JAESTH010000057.1 GCA_016763695.1 Alcanivoracaceae bacterium | reverse complement strand
TGGTGAAAACCCTCATCAAAAAGGTGCATTTTATGTAGAAAAAAACCCACTTATCGGTACCATTGGTTATACCAGGCAATTGCAAGGCAAGGCCCTTAGTTACAATAATATAGCAGATGCCGATGCGGCTTTGGAATGTGTGAAGGAATTTGGTGAAGTGCCAGCTTGTGTTATTGTTAAACATGCAAATCCCTGCGGAGTCGCACTTGAGTCAAATCTGGAGCTGGCCTATCTTAAAGCCTTTTCAACTGACCCAACATCCGCATTTGGTGGGGTCATCGCCTTTAATGGTAAAGTCACACAAAAATTGGCAGAAACCATTACCGAAAAACAGTTTGTAGAAGTGGTTGTGGCACCAGACTATGAAGAGGGGGCGCTAAAGGCATTTGCAGCCAAGAAAAATTTAAGGGTATTGAGTTGCGGTCAATGGCAAACGCCTGAGCAACCCTGGCAAATGTTGAAACGAGTCAATGGTGGCTTGTTGGTGCAAGATGCTGATATTTTAAAGCTCGAAGATGATCAGATGATTGTGGTGAGTAAAAGACAACCGACAGAACAGCAGTTGGCCGACATGAAATTTACCTGGAAAGTGGCAAAAAGGGTCAAATCCAATGCCATTGTTTACGGCAGGGATTTAATGACGATCGGGATTGGGGCAGGGCAGATGAGTCGCGTGGTCAGTGCCAGAATTGCCTCAATGAAAGCTCAGGATGCAGACCTAAGAGTGACCGGTTCAGTGATGGCATCAGATGCATTTTTCCCCTTTAGAGATGGTATTGATGCAGCCGCTACCAGTGGTATTGCAGCAGTCATTCAGCCTGGCGGTTCCATTCGTGATGAAGAGGTGATTGATGCGGCCAATGAGCATAATATGGTTATGGTGTTTACTGGCGTCAGACATTTCAACCACTAATAAAACAGCTTGGTAAATTTAATATGAAAAATAAAGTGTTGGTTATTGGTTCAGGCGGCAGGGAACATGCATTGGCCTGGCGGTTAAGTTTGTCAACCACAGTGGGACATGTTTTTGTGGCTCCTGGAAATCCAGGGACACAAGCGGAAAATAATGTTTCTAATGTGGCTATTGAGGCCAGTGATTACACAGGGCTGATTGATTTTTGTCAAAGCAACGCCATTGATTTGGTTGTTGTAGGTCCTGAGCAGCCACTATGTGACGGAATAGTCGATTTAATGTCGCAGGCCGGGATCAAATGCTTTGGACCATCGGCAGCAGCTGCGACACTTGAGGGTTCAAAAGCCTATAGCAAAGAGTTTCTGGAAAAATATAATATCCCGACGGCTGCTTATGCTAGTTTTACGGAGGTCAAGCCTGCTTTGGATTATTTGCAGCGGCAAAAATATCCAATTGTTATAAAGGCAGATGGTTTAGCTGCTGGTAAGGGTGTTGTTATTGCACAGGATGCACCACAGGCTGTCAATGCTGTCAAAGATATGTTGGCAGGTAATGCATTTGGACAAGCGGGAGACAGGATCGTTATTGAGGAATTTTTAGTAGGTGAGGAAGCCTCTTTTATTGTCATTGCAGATGGTGAAAATTTTGTTCCAATGGCGACCTCGCAAGATCACAAGGCAAGAGATGATGGTGATAAAGGGCCAAATACTGGTGGTATGGGTGCCTATACTCCTGCTCCAGTGGTGAGTCAGGAGGTTTTTGATAAGACCATAGAAGTCATTATAAAGCCCAGTATTGCAGGGATGCAGAAGGAAGGTAGCCCATTTGTTGGTTTTCTGTATGCTGGGCTGATGATAGATGCTTTAGGCAATCCAAAAGTGTTGGAATTTAATGTCAGGTTTGGAGATCCAGAAACACAACCCATTATGATGCGTCTAAAGAGTAATCTGGATGAACTGTGTTTGGCAGCCATAGGTGGTAACTTAAAGGACCAAGCAATTGAATGGGATGAGCGAGCTTGTTTAGGTGTGGTTTTAGCTGAAAAGGGCTACCCTGATTCTTATCAAAAAGGTTCGCTTATCATTGGTATGAATGTGGAAAATAATGACCAAAATAGAAAAATATTTCATGCAGGGACAAAAATAAAACAAAATGAACTGTTAACAAATGGTGGCAGAGTGTTATGTGTTTGTGCATTGGCTGAAGATATCAAAGGGGCGCAATCCAAAGCCTATGAATATGTCAATACAGTATCATGGCAAAGTATGTATTACCGAAGGGATATTGGCAGCAAGGCACTTTGTGGCAACTTTACAACAAAGTGATGAATGAGTCAGTTATTGGCTGCGGGATTGACAAAATGTTAATAATTTGTAAATATAACAAGGATATGTATAAATTGAGTAATAAAGGTTAAAGTTATCATCAGAAAGTCATTACAAATTACTGCGTTTTTATTAATAGCTGGGATTCATTTGGCATCTGCTAATATGCTCCCGCCCACTGTTTTTGGATATGATTCAGGTGTTTTGGGTTTGCAGGGTTCGGCTAATAGCTCGATGTATCTGGGTGAGTGGCGCAGTCATATATCCAATAAGATCAATCCACGTTATTTTAATCAGTTAGAAAATTTCAAGTTTGGCGTTGCTACTCCTTATTATTTATCAAAATCAAACTATACTAACAGCAGTCGCAGTTTTTTGGTGCCAGTTTTTTCAGATAACCTTTTTGGTTCTGTAGCAAATGACAGTGATATCTACTTTTCGTTTGTATCAGAATCAATAAAAATAACTCCATTCGCTCTAAGTCAATTGATTTCTAGTTATACTCCCAGTTCACAATTCAGGAAATCAAAGCGACGAGCAAAATTGATAGAGCAGGAATACTATACCCCTGGCTATATATTTTCAAGTGGTAGCAGTTCGTTCGGTGTGGGTGCGGTATTGTTGCAACAGCGCTTTTTGGATGACTCATTTGGTTTGGCTACGTTTGCCAGTTCATCATCATACCAGCCTTATAGCGATAGATCATTTATCAATACCAATAGGGGGACTGGTTATCAACTGAATTTCACCCAAAGACTGCCTGCCAGTATTGATGTTTCTATAGATTATCGTAGCAAAGTACAAATGAATGAGTTTGATACACTAGGCAAGAGCTATTCTGATCCAGGTGACTTTGATATTCCCAGTCAATATACAGTATCATTGGGAATGTCTATTTTGAATACCAATAGGATTAATTTTTCGGCCGAAAAAATTTCGTATAACAATATGCGTCCTATTGTACATTCTGGTTATTCTCAATCTTTTTTAAATGTATTTAATAGTCCGATAACGCCTGTATTTAGATTAGAAGATTTGACAGTGTATTCCATAAGTTTTGAACAAAGTATTAATGAAACTTTTTCATGGAATATTGATGTAACTTCAAGGCAACAGGCTTCAGCGACGGCAAGAGTATTTGATCGAATACTAAAAAAGGACACGGCATCTGTCAGTTATAAAATTGGAATTTCACAGTCGACATCATTTGGTCACTTTAACTTATTTGCCAGTTTTGCAAATAAACCAATCCTTATAGGAGGTACTGATTTTGGAAGATTGTCAAGTACTTCACTCAATAGTCATATTGAAGGCGTTGCATCCTGGACCTATCAGTTCTGATTCGCCGATTCTTAATTAGAAGAAGAGACAGCAATTCATGAACGTATTATCCAGCTGGTTTAAAAGAAACTTCAATAACCCTCAAGTGGTTATTCTCATCAGTATGCTTATCATTCTTTTTACGGTGATCATTTTTTTGGGCAAACCTCTTTCTCCATTCCTAAGTAGTGTTGTATTGGCCTATCTGTTAGAAAGTGTGATTGTTAGGTTGCAGATATTAAGATTGCCGAGAATACTGGCTGTAATGATAGTTTTTCTCATTTTTGTCACTTTGTTATTATTTTTAATATTTTGGGTGCTTCCAGTATTAATATCACAAATATCCCAATTAGTTCAACAATTGCCTACATATCTCAGTACGGGTTTGGAGTTTGTAAGAAAATTACCTGAAAACTATCCTGCGGTGATTTCTATCGAGCAGGCTGCTTCACTTACAACAACCATAACCACTGAACTAACTCAGTTAGGGCAAGGAGTGCTAACAATTACGCTGTCATCATTCTTTAATGTTATTTCAATTGGTATATTTATCGTTTTAACACCAATTTTAGTTTTTTTCATGCTGAAAGACAAGGTGCAGATATTAGCGTGGTTTGCTAAATTTGTACCTAAAGACTCAACACTTGCATTGTCTATTTGGCGTGAGGTAGATGAGCAGATTGGTAATTATGTGCGTGGTAAGGTTATTGAGATTTTTATCGTAGGTCTGGTTACATACATTTTATTTATCCTCTTTGATCTGCAATACTCAATATTGCTAGCTACATTAACGGGATTTTCTGTATTAATACCCTATATTGGAGCGGCGCTTGTGACCATCCCCATTGCGTTGGTGTCATTCTTTCAGTTTGGTTGGTCGACAGATTTTGCCTCGATTATGATTAGCTATGGGGTAATTCAGCTACTAGATGGTAATGTACTGGTTCCGTGGCTATTTTCTGAAGTCAATAATTTACATCCTGTGGCGATTATTGTGGCAGTGCTATTTTTTGGTGGTATATGGGGTTTCTGGGGTGTTTTCTTCGCTATACCTTTGGCTACTATGGTTAGTGCAATTATCAATGCCTGGCCCAAGAGGCTTGAGGCTGACTACGTTGAAGGTTGACAATAAGTGTTCACTCAATATTTGTTGGTAGTCGAACCAATGGTGAGCAAGCTTGGGTTTAATTGGCCGATCAGGCATTGATTAGCGTTGAGAGCTTGCCAGATTTTGAATGTTCAACCAGGTCATCATAACCACCAACATGGTATTCATTTATAAAAATTTGAGGTACAGTGAATCTTCCTGATTTGGAAATCATTTCCTGTTTCAATGCAGGCAACTTATCCACTCGAATTTCATCGAAGCTGATACCACTCTGTTTTAGCATGCGTTTTGCAGCGAAGCAGTAAGGGCATAACAATGTTGCATAGATAATTACTTTTGGCATTATTTTTCTCATAATCATTAATCAGTGATTTTAGCTTATTTAATATTAATATTTCGTTACAAAATGAATCTGATTAGATGATTTCGTAAAAAATATAGTCAAAGTTAATAAAATCGTAAATAACAAGGTGTTTTCGTAGGAATGTTGTGTATCCAATTAATCTGGGGCAGATATTACTGATCAATCAACTGTTAATTTTCGGCATTGTGAAAAATATTTTGTACATCTTCTAAGTCATTAAGCATATCATTGAACTTTTCAAACATCTCTAAATCATCTGCATCAGTAATTGTGGTAGTGGTTTGTGGAATAAATTGGATTTCATCTACTTCAAATTCAGTTATATCAGCACTTTCTGTTAAAGTTTGCTTGGTTTTGAAGTATTCTGTGTGTGGTGCAAATACCGTAATTTTGCCATCTTCACACTCAATATCAGTAACATCGACATCCGCATCCATTAAGGCTTCCAATATCGTATCTTCGTCATCTCCAGCAAAAACAAAAATAGCGCTGTGATCAAACATATGAGAAACACTACCCTGTGTGCCAATCTTACAATTGGTCTTGGTAAATGCTAAACGTACATCCCCGAAAGTTCGGTTAGGGTTGTCAGTTAAACAGTCCACAATAACCATACATTTGCCTGGACCATATCCTTCATAGCGAGCGACTGCAAAGTCTTCACCACCTGTGCCCTTAGCCTTATCTACGGCTTTGCTAATGACATGTGCAGGTACTTGATCGCGTTTAGCTCTATCAATTAAACTGCGTAAAGCAAGATTACCATCAGGGTCTGTACCGCCAGATTTTGCACAAACATAAATACTACGCGAATGCTTGCTATAAATCCTTGCATTCATATCTGAAGTTTTTGCCATTGATTCTTTGCGGTTTTGGTATGCTCTGCCCATAATTCTTCTTATTGCTGTTTTTGAGAATTAGATTTTACTAGATAAACATATCAAGGTGAAACATTATTTGTATTGATTATTGATTAGGCAAATTTAAATGCATTATAAAATTCGCTATTAGGCATATCTTGCCAATCAGTTAAAGTTTTATTATGCGATAATATAAGATCATAAATTTTCTTGCAATATTAGTAGTGGCGGCCCTTGATGTTTTTTTGGTAGATGTGTCGTATAGGGTTACTAGGTAAAAGTTGTCAATCAAAATCAATTGGAAAGGAGTTGTGTAAATATAAATTATATTTTATTAACTTATATAATTGCAAATTATAATTTCATATAGAATTATTTTCATTGGAGCTGATCCATTAAGTAAGTAAAAGTCTTGTATTTAAATCTCCATTGAATTATATTCAACTTATCTTATCAAACAAAAATAGAAAATGTTAAAAAATATAGAAGTCCCAGAAAATTTTAATATGAATCATTCTAGCGTTGTGGAAATGGGTCCTGATAATACAGGACAACAATTAATAGAGTTGGTTATGCGTGAATTAAAGGTTTCTTCCTTAGAGAATACAAATATTTTAGATATTGGTTGTGGTGTCAGGTTTACTCAGGCAATTATAAATCGTTCAATTCAAATTGCTTCATACACGGGTATTGAGGTTAATCGTTCAATAGTTGATTATCTTAAAGTTGCAGTTGAAGCAAAAGATGACAGATTCAAGTATGCTCATTATAATATTGAAAATGACATGTATAATAAAAATACCAAAACTACTATGTCTGACCTTACAAAACTTCCAGTTGTTGGTAAATTTGATTTAATTTGGTTGTTTTCAGTTTTTACACACTTGAATATTGATGACACTGAAGCTATGTTAAATCTTATCAGGTTGCATGTTGAGCCAACTGGAAATTTGTTCTTTTCCTCTTTTATTGATGATGATTTGAAGGGTTTTCGTTATAATATTCCTGAGCAGCCTCTTTATCAGGTTTACTATGGTTTATCTACAATGAAATCCCTGCTTAAAAAGACAGGGTGGGAAATTATAAAATATCAAAAAAGAGATTTTGAATTGCCGATAGTAGATTATTTTGTTTGTCAACCTGCATAGAGTGCATTGGTGTTTGAAATTTAAAAAATGGATTATATTTAACTTGCAAAAATTCACATGAATAATTATGTATAAATTAGCTATATTTGATGGTAAACCTCTATTTGCGGATGAACTGTGCGTGAATAGACCAACTATCGGTAATCGTTCAACTTTTTTAAATCGTGTTGAAAAGATGTTAGATAGCAGAATGTTTACTAATTCTGGTCCTTTGGTAAGAGAATTAGAAAGTAAATTAGCTGAGTATTTGGGTGTTAAACATTGTATTGCAACATGTAACGGAACAATGGCTTTACAGTTAATAATGAAAGCTTTAAATTTGACAGGGGAAGTAATTGTCCCATCCTTTACTTTTATTGCTACTGCTCACGCTGTCTCATGGCAAGGATTAAAACCAATATTTTGTGACGTAGATATTGATACAAATAATATTGATCCAGTCGCTTGTGAGCGCTTAATTAATAAGAATACCACAGCTATTTTGGGTGTTCATTTATGGGGAAGGGCATGTGATATTGAAAAATTACAATCATTGGCAGATAAGTATAATATAAAGCTCATATTTGACTCAGCCCATGCTTTTGGTTGTAGTCATAAAAATAAAATGATTGCTGGTTTTGGGGATGCTGAAGCATTCAGTTTTCATTCTACTAAAGCGTTTCACACATTTGAAGGTGGAGCAGTGACAACAAATAATAGTGAAATTGCCCAGAAAATTAAAAGATTAAGAAATTTCGGTTTTGTTGATTATGATTGTGTTGATGGTATTGGGATTAATGGGAAGATGCCGGAAGTATGTGCGGCAATGGGATTAACAAACCTTGAAAGCTTTTCGAGTTCTTTAACTAATAATAAAAAAATATATGATGAATATAAAAAGCTAATAGCTGGATTAAAAGGCTTAAGTCTGCATACTTATGATGAAACAGAAAAGAATAATTATCAGTATGTAGTGATAGATGTTGATGAATCTGCTGTCGGTTTGAGTCGCGATAATTTTATCGAAATTTTACATGCAGAAAACATAAAAGCAAGGAAGTACTTCTATCCTGGTTGCCATAATATGCAACCTTATATTTCAAATAATGATACGAATAAATTAAATCTCTTAAATACCAGATTTTTAAGTCATAGGCTAATGGTATTACCTGCGGGCTCAAGCATGACAATTGCACAGGTAAATAAAGTTGGTAATATTTTAAAAAGCATCATTGGTCAGTCTAAATTAATTAAAAGTAAATTAGAAGCTCTTAATTAAAGAACTATTAAGATAAAAATATAGTTAAGCACTAATGAGATTAAATACCAGATAATAATTGAGTAGAGAAATGTAAATTAGGTAAAAGGATATTTTCCATCAGTCAGTTTAGACACATGTTGCTGAAATACTTTATCAGATCCATATAAATCTAAATTCATGAAAAAATCAAATTCTTTTTCATTCGTGAAAATTTTATGTCTATCGTAAATAGTATTTCTTAAATAATGTAACAAGATAATTTTTTCCAACTCATTAGGGTAAAGTTGATCTGCTTTCTTGTCATTTGGAAAATTGTACCTCAGTGGTAAAGCAAACCTGGGTAAATTCAAGTTTTCTGATACAAGTGCGACGCTTACTTGCGAAGCCCAAAAAGGTCCTACTTGTTGTATGATTGAATCTATTAGTGTAATGTCATTATTGTATAGCTTCGTCAATAATGCTGGTGTACCAGCCAAAAAGCCATAGTTAATGTAGAACGGAGCCACAGGTAATGAATCAGAGGCTTCTAAAGTATAGTTGTACTCTATTTTAATGGGTTTATTAATGACAGCTTTTGCAATTTCTTGCCAGTCCTTATCTGTTGACATGTGATAATGGGCAATGACACCAAAAAGAGCCGGCGTTTGACTACACATATCTAATAGCTTTGGAAATGGGCGTATCAATGCAGTATCTGCATCACAAATAATAACCATATCCGCATCAGGCCTAAAAACTTTAAAACGATGGTAATGTTGGGCAAAATAATCAGGATTAACAGCGCCAACAGGATGTGACCACTTGACTTCGATATTATTAAAATATGGTTGCCAACGTTCTGGTATGCGTTCGACTAAATGATCTCCAAAAGTTGCAACCAGTCGTGCATTTTTATAGTCCCCTCCCAAATTATCGAGACACAACCGAAAAAAAGCGATTTGAGAACAAAAAACATCAGTGGGAGTACCACAGATTAGAAAATCAAGTTTCATTAATTAATGATGGAATTTTTGAGTTTCGCTATCATATCAGATATTGTTAAATATATAGAGTGACTAATTGATAAATGTATATAATAGGTTGTTTATTCAAATCAGAAATAACCAAATAAATATAATTATGGCAAACCTGAGAAAGTATTACAATGCACGAGTCAATAGCCTTGAAAAAGAGGAGTTATTAAAGCAAGTGGGTCATAGTGTTAATGGTAAAGCGATATCAATAAAGGATTTTGAAAGTATAATTATGGATATAAATAATGCTCTAGATTTGTCAAATGATGATGACCTGTTAGATTTATGTTGTGGCAATGGTGTGATTACTAAACAGCTTAGTACATTTTGCCACTCAATTTATGGAGTAGATTTTTCTCATGAACTCATTTCTATTGCAAAAACCAATAGTAGTTCTAACAATGAATATTTTATAAATTGTGATATATTTGATATACATAAGCACCTGAGCGAGAGCATTAATTTCTCAAAAGTTTTAATGTTTGGTTCTTTACAGCATTTTACACATCAGCGTTTTTCAGATTTGTTGGAATTAATCAAATCCTTATGTGGTAAAGAGTTTACTATATTTTTTGGTTTTGTGACGGACAAAGACTATAAATGGCAATTCTATAATACAATAAAAAAAAGGCTTTTGTATTTTTATAGAAGATTAATGAAAACTGATGTAATGGGAACATGGTGGGACAAAAAAAATATTAAGAGTGTATGTGAAGAAATGAATTTAGAATGTCATTTTATAAATATTAATTTTGGAAATTACGGTTACCCATATCGGTTTCATTTTACAGTTAAAAACATAACAAAGAAGCGATGAAAACAATTTATTTACATATTGGGCTTGGTAAAACGGGGACGACTACGATTCAAAAATATATGGGGCATAACTTTCAGGTGTTTTTAGAACATGGACTACATTATATTCAGTCTTCTGGAGGCATTCATGGGGCAGGACATCAAAGTTTTGCCAAATCATTTATACATCAAATGCCTGGTTATATGCAAGCACCTGTAAATGATGTGTCTGATAGAAATGCTGTTATAGGTGAAATAAGAGAGTGTAAGGAAGATAATATTTTACTGAGTTCTGAAAATTTTCAATTAGCAGATCCGGAAAGGGTAAAGGACTTTTTAGATAATATTGGTCTAGAATTACAATATAAAATTATTCTATTTGTAAGGTCTCAGGATGAGTTGGCTGAATCAGAATATAACCAGATGGTAAAAGTCAGAAAAGAAAAAAGAACATTTTATAGCTATGTTAAATCTGAATTTGATGGAGATTTTATGAGATTGGCGAGTCGCTGGGGAAAAACCTTTGGCGAAAGTAATATTATTTGCAAAATTTACAATGCTAAAGGCTATACGGTCCTTGCCGATTTTTTTACTTGTTTACCAGAAAATATTAAAAAGGTAAAAAGCACTCTGCCTTCAATAAAAGGATCAAGTAATAAATCATTGGGCTATGCGCAACTAATGATAAAAAGAATGTTAAATATATTACAGTCAAGTGAAGCTGATAATGAACATGTAGAGTTGCCTGATAGTTTTCGCGAGATATTTGAAACGATAGATATTCCGCCATTACTAATGAATAGTGCAGAGGCTAGGAAATTTAGAAAAATATATCAAAAGTCTAATAAAAAATTTAATAAACGATATTTGGGGAAAAAGTCCTCAGAATTAGGTGGCTCTCGTTATTCTGATGATGAAAGAAATCAGCATTTTCAGAACTGTAAAGATTTAGCTAACATTTTCAGTATTAAAGGTTTGACCTAAGCACATTAACTTATCAGTTTTGTTAAACTATTTATGAGGTAGTTCATATCATCTATATCATAGCGTTGATCAAGGGGTAACAGAACTAAATTGGATGCTAGGTGTTTTTCCCATTCATAGCCTTTGATTTCTCTTGTTATGACTTCTTTCCATAGCAAGGGAATAAAGATTCCCATTGCAATCATTTTCTGTCTTATATTTTTATTTATTAATAGAGGGTAATATAGTGGTACTTGTTTGCACAAGGGTAGAGGAATATTGAGTAGATTTTTTGACATAAGATTAGTGTGCAGATACTTAAAGTTTTTGGATCTAGAGTTTATACAAGCTTGATAATCAATGTGTTTCAATAGTGATGAACTGTGGTCAGAAATGAGTTTAATTTCACACGTAAAGTTATTCTCATGAATTAAATATTTTTTATAAGCTTCTTGGTTATCTTCAGAGTTACGTAGATGTAAATAATTGATGTCATGTGTCGCTTTTTTATATCTTGTTTTTTTATCTAAGGTAACAGGGCTGTATATGTAAGCACCATCAGCAACTCCAAAAAATTTTCTCGCAGAATTAAATGACCAACATGAATCCAAGCTTTTGTGAAAAAAAGCATGAGAGTTGTCTAGAATAAGTTTGTTGGAATATTTTTTGCTAAGTTTTGCAGAGTATTTGGAGATTAATCCAAAATAATTCACATATAATAACATCTCATTTGTTTTTAAAAAATGGGGGGGATTTATGATTTCAAGATTTTTATTTAAGCTATAAAACTTATAATTAATGTGGTATTTAATTAATGGTTGCAATACGGCATTACATATAAAATAAGGAAGATATATAGTAGAGACATCGTTTTTTTCTATGATAAGGCTAATACATGCGCGTCCTGATGTCAGTGCCAGGCAGTCATGATAAATATTTGGCTGTAAGGTTTCTTTTTTTTCCTGACCAAGAAACCCGCCAATTTTATTAATTGGCATAACTGTTAATCAACCGTTTGTCGGTATGCAGGAAAAAATGATGAAGTTTTCGATTGAGCCATACTAATCATTTTATGGTAATCTGTTCTGTTATTAATTTTTCCCAAGAAATATACAGGCTTTGTATAATGTGACCATCCAGACTTAAATTGAGATAGACCATCATTTGCACTAGTTGTTAAGCCAGCCCCTGCACCAAGAGTCGCTAATTTAATTCCGAGTTTTTTTAAAAAACTGATCGAATAATTCATCAAGGCATAAGATGCGCCATTTTTATATCCTGAATCAGAATAAGCTGTTAAATGATAATAGGCATTTTTGTTTGAAGTATACCACAAGACCATACCAACAACTTCTCCATTGATTTCTGCACGAAAACATAAAAGCCCAGGTATATTAAACTGATTGACAAACAGTGCTTTGCTAAATGCTGTATTGCCCCTAATATTATGTTTGCTAATAAGTCTCTTATAGAGATTGTTCCAAGTATCCAAATATTCTAATGGATTGTTGCAATACTTAATATCAATATTTTTTTTATATGCTCTTCTTATTTCTCGTTTGTGATGAGGTGAAAAATTTGTTTCAGTCGTCAAATCAACAATATAATGCTGTTTAAACTTTTTGATGAGATCAAAGGTGGTACTTATCCTGGACATATCCAAGTCAGAAAATGGATCGGAAACTATGCTAATAGAGATGATATTCTTAGGTATGTTATCAATATCAGATTGTAAGTGCTCCCAGTTTTTACAACAGAGAAGAGGGTAACAATTAATGGCATCAAATAAATCACTTTTGGGGATTTTTCTTTTTAAAAGCCATCCACAAGATTTTTCAAGGTGTATGGTTTGTACTTTTTCCTTAACAGATTGAGCATAATTTTCATGAAAATATCCAGAAGCCATATTTGTATTCACATTCCGTTAAAATATTAAAAGGTTATTATACTACTAATATAATAACCTTTTTTTGTTAAAAATATATTTTATTTTATTTTATTTCTAATTTTGCTAATCTTTGTTCTAAATTATCGAATTGGGATTTCATAACAATTAGTTCATTTTCCTTGTTGTTTAATCTTGTATTCAACTGTTCTATATAGATGTGTGCTTTTTCAAGTTCATTTAACATTCCTCCAGTTTTTTCAGTCAGATTAAAAGGAGTGTTTTCTAAGGTTGGGCCAACATTTGGTAAGTAACTATTATTCCACATTTCGGCTGCATGTTCCTCAATAGTTGGAACCTTATAACTATCTGAGAAAACTAAATCACAACCGCCACCACATGTTACGCCACCAGTTGTAAGTGTTCCTGTGATGGTCATATTGCCGCCAGTAGTCAGTCTCATTGCAGCACCCACACTGTCATCATGTGTTATATTAAAAGAAGTTCCGGCAGAGTTTTCATGTGTGAAGTACCATGATTTATTGGCATTATTTTGATTTTCAAATGTTATAAATGATCCGCCATTATTTGATAATTTTAAAAGTTCTCTTGCGGCTGCAGAACCATTAGTTTCTTCAATTAAAAGTTGTGCTGTTCCATCTGATCTTTCAATATTCAAAGAGGCATCAGGTGAAGCATCACCAATACCAACATTGCCACTTGCCGCAACATCAATAGAGCTAGTGGGAGCATCGGGCCTGATCCTAAATGGAAGGGTGCTACCGTTGGTTACATCACGTACAAAGAAATTGGTTTCATTTCCCGCCACATCCCAAGTTTGAGGTGCGAAACCAGATGAACCATCTTGTTGCAATCGTAAGGTAGGTGTATCGCCATCAACAACATGAATTTCAGTAGAAGGAACGGACGTTCGTATTCCAATTCGACCACCATCATCAACATACAAGGAGTGACTGGGGGCACCAGCTTCAACAGTAAATACTGTTCTTCCACCAGTTATGTCGTCAATTGAGAATTTGTTGGCTCCGCCATTTGCAGAGTCATTGGCAGTTAATTGCCAATCATTTCCAGGAAAAGATGCCGCAATACTTGTGTCATCAAATTTTATACGTAAATTATTTTCTTTAAGTCTAAGTGTGTCAAAACCAAAACTCTCACCATTAACGCAATCGAAGCCAATACAAGCACTGCCATCTACAATAAGGTCATCATTGATAAGAAAATCTTTATTTAAGCTTAGTTCTTCTTCTATATTACTTGTTAGTTTGTTTCCGACTATAGAAAAGGTGCCAGAATATGTTTCATTCTTAACAGAAAACTCTTTTTTAAATTCTTGAGTAATATTGTGGTTGTTAAGTTCTCTAACATTTGTTCCCAGGTCGCCAGTTGTTATAACAGGAGATAGCTCATATTTATACCTGCCATCATTGAAGGACGATAGGTTGAGCATGTCGGCAGTTACATTAAAATTTTTATTATTAAGATCAAATGTGTACCTTTCTTTGTTTGGTGTTATTAACGTAAGTTTGTAATGTGATTGCTCTAGTGAGTTAAATGAGATTCCGTTTTTGCTTTGTTCCACGTCTATCGCATACAGACTGTAGGATGCTGTAAGCATTGCTACAACTAGAGTTGTTAGTTTGATTTTTCTATTTTTTTTTATCATTGTTTTTCCCCATTGATTAATGTAATCCGTCTAGCTTTTAATTAAACGGCTTAAGTATACTAACATGTAAACTGGTGTGGTCTAACAAATTCAGACGGAAATCACGAAAATGTGATGTACGTCACAAATTTAATCCACAATAAGTGCAAGTCATTAAAAATAAGAGCACAAATTACATATGTGAAGGTAGATAACGACGACAGTGTTTGGATTATGGAGGGTAGGGTGTGGGCTGAGCGAAGGTTGCTATGAAGGGTTCATAACAACCTTTTGATTGTATAAGTCTGGATTATTTGCTTTCTAGTTTTATTAATCTTTTTTTAATTTCGCTCAGTTCGCTGGTTTTTTCATTTAAACGGCTGTTTAATTGGGCAATATATATATGAGCTTTCTCTAGTTCATTTAACATGCCGCCAGTTTTCTCTGTTAGATTAAAGGGTGCATTTTCAATAGTTGGGCCGACATTGGGTAGGTAACTATTTTCATACATTTCTGCGGCATGATCTTCAATACTGGCTAATTTATAGTCATCAGAAAAAACAAAGTCACATCCAGAGGGCGCGGCTCCAGTGCTACATACGGTTCCTGTTGTGGTTAATGTGCCCTTGATGGTCATATTGCCAGCTTCGGTTAATGTCAAGGCTTGACCACCACCAGTATCAGTATGTGACATACCAAAACTTTCAGAATTATTTTCATAGGTTAAAAACCATGATTTTGCATTTTTTGTCATGGTAATAAAAGAACCGCCAGTGTTTTCAAGTGTAAGCATTGCTGCTCCAGTACCAGTGGTATCTTTTATATGTAAATTAGCAGCTGGAGAATCTGTACCCATACCTATATTACCACCAGCAGCAACATCTATAGCGCTACTAGGTGCACCAGGTCTGATTCTAAATGGAAGTGTGCTACCATTGGTCGCATCTCTAATAAAGAAATTGGCTTCATTTCCCGCTACGTCCCAGGTTTGTGGTGTGAAGCCGCTAGAACCATCTTGTTCTAGTCTTAATGTCGGTGTATTTCCGGTTTTGATATGAGCATCAACCACAGGAGTTGATGTGCCTAAACCAAGTCTGCCGCCATCATCAACATATAATGAGTGGCTGGGAGCACCTGCTTCAATAGTAAAAGGGGTTCTACCACCATCAATATCATCAATAGAAAATTTATTAAGACCGCCATTGGAAGAGTCGTTAACCGTGATCTGCCAATCGTTGCTTGGGAATGATGAGGAGCTACTGGTATCTTGAAACTTGATACGCAGGTTGTTTTCTTTTAATCTAAGGGTATCAAAGCCAAAGCTTTCACCATTGACACAATCGAAGCCAATGCAGGCGCTTCCATCTACAATCAAGTCATCAAGTATGATTTGATCCTTGGTTTGATTTTCGTCAGTGTTCTTAATTAGTTCGCCCTTATTTAAGGAAAATGCACCAGAAAGTGTCAGAGCCTGTGGTTTAAAAGTTTTTGCATATTCGGCAGATATTGCATCATCATTGAGATTTCTTACATCAAGAGAAAGGTTACTTGATTTAGTTATGGGAGTTAACTCATATTTATATTGACCATTACTTAATGATTTCAATCCCAGCATATCCGCAGAGAGTGAGGATTCGCCATTATTGATTTTAAAGGTTTGTACTTCCCCACTTGGTGTACGAACTGTTAAATTATATTGTGTGTTTTCTAGTGACTCAAAGCTAATATTGTTGCCTTGTTGAACCAGCTCTACTCCAAAGGCACTTGATGCCAGTAGTATAGAGCCTGCAATTAAGCTGAGTTTTAGGTTTGTTTTGTTTTTTTTCATTTTACTTCCCCATTCGTTTAATAAAGGCAGTATTGGCTTTTATCACCAATACAATGCTGTACTATATCATAAAATTGCATAGAATAATTTCAAAAGAATGGAATTGTTCCATTAAAAAAGTGAATCATTTGAATTTTTATGAAAGAAAATAAAAAGATTTCGTTCCGAGATTCCTTTTTATGTAAAAATAGTTATAGAAAAAATTGTCAATTTAACTTTTTTTCATATACAATTTAGAACTGATCACTACAATTCATATAAACGGGGGAATTATGTCATTAACCAATAAATTTTCAATCTCAATATTTTCAGTACTATTGTTTCTTGTTTCATTTGCAGCCAATGCTGGTCCAGCTGGTGTTACTTTAGATTTAAGCTTTACTCCAGATACAATTGGCCCAGGCTCTACCAGTCGGCTGAATTTCACTTTTACCAATATTGATACGGTGGTAGTGACTGATATTGCCGTAACTGATGTTTTGCCCATGGGGGTCACTATTGCGACGCCAGCGAATGTGGTCAGTAGCTGTATAATCGCTAATGTTGTTGCTCCTGATGGAGGAGGTACCATTACAATTGACAATGCATCTCTGGGAGTGTCAGAGTCTTGTACGGTAGCAGTTAATGTGACAAGTACCATCCCTGGCCTACACATGAATACAACAGGTGATGTGACATCAAGTGCGGGCAATAATGGCACTGCATCTGCAAATATAACCGTGGTGACAGACCGCCCTGGTTTTTCTAAAAGTTTTTCACCCTCTACTGTAACATTAGGATCTCCCTCAACCCTGTCTTTTACTGTGAATAACTCATCAAATGGTGGCTTTGCGTTAGCCATGATGTTTACAGATATACTCCCCGCAGGAATGATCGTTGCCTCTCCAAATAATGCCAATACGGATTGTAACTTTTTCTCCACAGCAGTTATCACGGCTGTTTCAGGTTCAAATTCCATATCATTAATCTCTGCTGGAGTTGCGGCTGGGTTAACTTGTACAGTGAATGTCGATGTTGTCGCTGGAGCAGTGGGTGTCTTAAACAACCAATCTGGTGAATTGTTAAGCTTAGGAATCGGTAGTGGTTTTGCCGTAGCTACCTTGGATGTCAATATTCAACCCGTTATTTTAGAAAAAGATTTTATTGATGACCCAGTGGCACCAGGTGGTACAACGACTTTAAGCTTTACTATTCTTAATACCGATAGAAACAATGCTACAAGTAATATGACTTTCACTGATAATTTGGATGCGGCTTTAAGTGGTATGGTTGCATTGAGTTTGCCACAGAGTAATGTCTGTGGTGCTGGGTCAATGTTAACTGGTTCAGGCCTGATCAGTTTAACGGGCGGAAATTTACCTGCCGAAGGCTCGTGTACATTTGATGTAACGGTGCAGGTTCCTACCATGACGGTTGCTGGTGAATATCCCAACACCACTGGTAGTCTCACAGGTCTTCTTGGAGTAAACCCTTTTACTACTGATCCAGCTGTGTCCAATTTGTTTGTTCAGCCCATTCCTGTTTTTACTAAAACATTTACCGATGATCCTATTGGTGCGGGTTCGGATGTTACCCTTGAGTTTACCATTACCAACAGCAGCTTAACCTCGGCTGCAACAGCTATCAGTTTCCTGGATGAATTGACAACATTTTTACCATTTCCTGTGGCTGTAACCTTACCACCAGTGCCAAATCCCCCATGTGGTGCGGGTTCTGCTCTGTCTCTTGTATTAATAGATGATGATGGACAGGGGCTTTCTTTAACCGGTGGAAATCTGACGCCCAATGGTATGCTTGGAGACAGTTGCACATTTTCAGTTGATATAAGTCTTCCAGCCGATTTTCCCGGCGGTATATATACCAATACAACAGAGGCTATCAATGCGACGGTAGACGGCGTAATTTATACAGGCTTACCTGCAACTGATGACATGGTTGTTGTGGCTGCTCCACAATTAACCAAAGAATTTACTAATGACCCCGTTCAGTCAGGTACAATAGTCAATATGCAATTGACCTTAAGTCATGAGGATTTTGCTGTGGGAGATGCCACTGGCATCACCTTTACGGATGATTTAAATGCCGCTTTGACGGGTTTGTCAGCAACAGGTTTGCCGATGATGGATATCTGTGGTGTTGGATCTCAAATAACCGGCACAACAAATTTAACGTTCACAGGTGGAACTCTTGTACCAGGTGAATCCTGTACCTTTAATATTTCATTGCAAGTTCCTGTCGCCGCGGTTTCGGGCAATTATACTAATACAACCAGCGATGTGACTGCGACAGTAATGGGCATTGTAGCCAATGGTAATGCTGGAGCCGATGTTTTGACTGTAGCTAATGTTTTGTTCAGTAAAGTCTTTTTAGACAATCCAATACAACCAGGGGGGACAACAATATTAGAGTTTACTGTCGAAAACTTGAGTGCTTTTGCTGTCACTGATATTTTTTTTACAGATAATCTTGGAGCATTCGGAGGAGCGCTATCAGGTTTAGCTTCAACATCTGTTGTGTCAGATACCTGTGGAGGCACTCCATTAGGAGTACCCGGGACATTATTCATTTATTCTGGCGGTACCCTTTTAGCCAATCAGACCTGTACAATCCAGATTGATTTAACCGTGCCAGCTATGACTGCAAATGGTAACTATACCAATGTAACCAGTAATTTAACGGCCACAATTAATGCTAACCCTGTGCTATTAAACCTGGCAATTGCCAGTTTAGAGGTTACATCAGATTTACTTTTATTTGCTAAATCATTTATTGATGACCCTGTCGCCCCAGGCGAGCTGGTCACTCTTGAGTTTACTCTTGGTAATGTAAGTACAACAGATGCCGCATCAGCTATTGGTTTTAGCGATGATCTGGGTGCTGCTTTAACAGGTTTTACTTACACCTCAGAGTTATCAAATACCTGTGGTGGTACTGTCGCAGGAGTAGGAACAACGCTCATTACCTTTTCTGGGGGTACATTACCAGCCAGTGGTTCCTGCACCATTCAGGTGAGTTTAACTGTACCATTATCAGCACCGACTTCTATTGTTACAAATACAACAAGTATTGTTACGGGTACCATAAATAGTCTTCCTGCTGATGGACCAGCAGCGAGTGATGATCTCTTCATCGATTTAGTCACATTTACTAAACAGTTTGATGGGCCAAGCACGGCAACAGGTACACCAGTGATGACCTATACCATTACAAACCTTGATTCCAGCCAAGGAGTAATAGATTTATTTTTTAACGATGATTTAGATGCAGTAATCACAGGTCTAGAGGCAACAGGTTTACCCGTTAGCAATACTTGTGGAGCGACTTCTTCATTGGCAGGTACTTCTTTGTTAACATTTACAGACGGGCAACTTCCTCCCGGAGGCTCTTGTGATATCGTGGTTAACTTACTGGTGCCAGTAACAGCTGTTGGAGGCACTTTCCCCAGTAGCAGTGGCGATTTATTTGTTGCGGGCTTAGCTGTTGCGACATCTGCTACAGATGATCTGGAGATAGAGCCAGCACCAGGCTTTACAAAAGTGTTTGACCCAGGTTTTATTGGTCTGAACCAGAGCAGTATTATTAACTTTGATATTGATAATACAGCCAGTGACTTGGCCGCGAATAATTTACAATTTACTGACAATTTGCCAGCAGGCATGGTTTTGGACACTTCTCCAGTAATAGCTAATACTTGTGGTGGCACACTGACTGCAAACAATGGTGGTGCAGTTGTGTCATTAGCCAATGGTTCTGTTGCAGTAACTGGTAGTTGTAATATTCAGGTCAGAGTTATTGGTGTTATGGCTGGTGCGCATGTCAATACCACTCTAGATTTGACTTCATCCTCAGGTAATAGTGGCATAGCCAGTGATACACTGACTGTCAACAGTCAACCGTTGTTCTCTAAAGTATTTGGGCCAAATCCGATATTTTTTAATGGTGTCAGTACATTAACATTCACTATTGATAATTCCAGTGGCACTGTTGCAGCTACAGCATTAAATTTTGTTGATAATTTACCTACAAATATGCAGGTAGCAGCCGCAGCGAATGCCAGTACTACATGTACAGGAGGAATGCTAAATGCAGCTTCAGGAACAAGTCTGATCAGTTATGCTTCTGGTAGCGTCAGTACAGGTGCGGTCTGTACCGTAACTGTTGATGTAACAACCAGTGTCTCAGGAAGTTTTGTCAACTTGACAGGCAATTTAAGCAGTTCTTTGGGGGTCAGTGCAACGGCAACAGATACGTTAGTAGTCAATGCCCCTCCACAGTTTGCCAAGCAGTTTAATCCTGTTGCACTTTCTCTTGGTGATATTAGTCAATTAACCTTTACCATCGATAATTCTCAAAGCTCTGTCAACGCGACTTCGGTAGATTTTACTGATAACTTCCCTGCTAATCTCGTTGTGGCAACACCAGCTAATGCCAGTACCACCTGTGTGGGCGGAACGGTTACGGCAGTGGCTACAACAACAGTATTTAGTTACACTGGTGGAACAGTTACTGCGGGCACAAGTTGTACTTTGGTGGTTGATGTGACTTCTGCGGTGGCAGCAAATTATGTCAATTTAACGGGAGACTTAACATCAAATCATGGCAACAGTGGTCAGGCTACAGATAGTCTATTTGTGACTAATGCGCCAATCTTCAGTAAAGCATTCGCGAACAATCCTGCTGTATTAAATAGTGTAAACACCCTAACGTTCAGCATAGATAATAGCGGCAATTTATTTATTGTGGGTTTACTGGATTTTACCGATGTTATGCCAGCGGGCTTTGAGGTGGCAAATCCAGCAAATGTGGCAAATACCTGTACGGGAGGTACTGTTACTGCAACTATTGCCAGCAATACCATCACTTATGCTGGGGGTTCTGTTGGAGCCAGTAGCAGTTGTACAATCGCAGTAGATGTTGTGGCGACAATGACAGGTTTCTTTACCAATACTACTGGGGACTTAACCTCTGATCAGGGTAGCAGTGGTGCTGCCAGTGCAGATATCACAATTGTTGCAGTGCCAGCTTTAAGCAAAGAATTTTTGGGCGGGGCAATAACAGCAGGTGATACTGTTGAATTAAGTTTTAATCTGAGTAATATCTCACCAGTAGATGCATCGTTCATCACTTTCAGCGATGATTTAACAGCATTTATTCCCGGCTCATCAGTCATTAGTTTACCTCCAAATGATGTTTGTGGAGCGGGTTCAAGTGTAACTGGCACCACAACTATTTTATTACAGGGTGGCTTCCTGCCAGCAAATAGCAGTTGCCAGTTTTCAGTGATTATTGAAGTTCCTGATGATGTGGTGGCAGGGCAATATACAAATGTAACCAGCCCAGTTGATGCTGAGCTTAATGGTTTAGCTGTGTCAGGCGGGGCATCTAGCACTGCTTCGGGCAATCTAATTGTTAATGGCATACCTGTTTTAATTCCAATAATGCAAGATTGGAAGTGGTTAAGTTTATTGATGTTTGCAATGTTATTAATGGTTGCTGTGTTTAACAAAAAACAATTTAAAGTTAATCTCTAATCACAACAATGATCAAAAGAAAATGCGGTAATCCCTTTATCGCATTTTTTTAATTGGAAAAAGCGAAATGAAGTATCAAATATCAATAATTATAACTTTATTGGCTTCAGTAACTGGTTTTGCACAATCAGAATACTTCACCATTCTTGATCAAAAAAATTCCATAGAGTTTACCCATGATAATGGTGATTCTGAGCGATATTTCTACCCTGAGATAGTTGGTTCTGGGGTGGCAATGCTGGATTACGACAATGACGGAGATTTGGATATTTATTTAATTCAAAGTGGTCAATTTACAGCAAATAAAAAGAGCGACAAACTCTTTAAAAACATGCTGATTGAGACTAAAAAATTAAAGTTTTTAGATGTCAGCGATGAAATGAAAATACAGAGTGATCAATATGGTATTGGTATCGCAACCTCTGACTTTAATCATGACGGTTGGCAGGATTTTTATTTAACTAATTTAAAAGAAAATCAATTATTCATTAATCAAAAAGGCAATGGGTTTAAGGAGGTACTCAGTGCCGAGAATACTTGGTCAACCAGTGCCAGCTTTTGTGATATTAATAACGATGGTTTCCAAGATTTGTACGTTAGCAACTATGTTAATTGGTCACAAGAGAACAATCCTAAATGTTTTAATGCCAGTAGCAAACGGGACTATTGTGGACCAGATTCATTCGAAGGATTAAAAGATTCGTTTTACATTAATGATCAAGGCAAAAATTTAATCGAACAAACCACAAAATACTTTCCCAAAATGCCAAAGATGCCTGGCTTAAATGTGGTTTGCATGGATGTCAATAACGATGGTTGGAATGACTTCATAGTAGCAAATGATGGAAAAGCTAATTTACTCTGGCTTAACCAGGAGGGTCGGTCATTTAAAGAAGCAGGACTATTTTCAGGTTTGGCTGTTAACGCCCAGGGCGTTGCAGAAGCAAGCATGGGAATGGCTATTGCAGATTACGACCTAGATGGCGATATGGATGTGTTTTTTACCCATTTAATGAATGAGTCAAATACTCTGTATAGAAACAACGGCAAAGGTTACTTTCAAGATGTGACCAATCGCTCTAAACTTTCTCGTGACAGCTTTGCCTATACGGGTTGGGCAGCGGGTTTTTTATTGGTTAATGATGATATTTATCTCGATTTAGTTGTTTTTAATGGTGCGGTAGCAGATGCCAGTAATAAGGACAGTGAAATGTCTACATTAATGCAGTCTAATCAATTGTACCTCAACTCAAAAGAAGCACAATTTTCAACCATAAAGAATGAATCATGGTTATTGCAAAAAGCCATTTCCAGAGGCGCAGCCTTTGGCGATATTGATAATGATGGCGATGTTGATATAGTGGTCAATAATAACAATGGCAAGGCAGAATTATTACTCAATAACCAAAATCCCGATGAATGGCTTGGAATAACTATCAAACAAAAGAAATACCAAAATATAAATATAGAGCTAAGTAGTGCCACAAAAAAAATGCAAATATATCGACAGACAGATGGTGCCTATGCATCTGCGCATGATAATAGGCTGGTATTAAACCAGGCGCAACTTGAGTATTTTGATAAAATAACAATATCTATTAATAAAAAGACAGTGCTCGAACAACCATTAATAAGTAGTCATAAATACATAACTTTGGAAATCAAATGAATAAAATAATAGTATTTTTGCTGTTTTTAGTGTTTTCTGTCAATGCCGATGAAACAGATGATGAGACTAATAAAAAAGCACAAATAGATTTAGATAATATCTCCACAAAAGGCTTGGATAAAAATGTAGCCAAAGTTTTTAAACAAACCAAATTTTTAATAGAAAAGGCACGGAAAAAAGCCGACTCTGACCTGGAGTTTTCCGCTAGTAAGGAGTGGTGTTTACTATTACATAATTTTGATTTTTTACAACAGGCAAAAGACTGTTACTATACCATAGGTATGGATGCCAAAAAAGAAGCCAAATGGGCATATCTATATGGCAAAGCCGCACTTGAACAAGGTAATATGGATGATGTTGAAAAAGGCTTTAAGCAAGCTATTCATCGGGATAATCACTATTTGCCAGCACATTACTACCTGATAAAAACAGCCATGCAGGAAGGTGATTTACATAAAGCTTTTGCATATAAAGCCCAGGTTCCTATCGAACTACAGCTGACTGCACATATGTTAAAAATCAATGGAGACCTGTATTTTGAAGTGGAAAACTACCATGTGGCAATTGGCTACTATCAACAGACATTGGTTGGTGTGCCTAATGCCAAAAGTATAAATTATAAAATTGCCCAAGCTTATCATGCCTTGGGACAGAGGGAAATAGCTGAAAAATATCTGGCATTGTCTAACGAAGTGGGTATAAAACTACTAGACCCCTATTATCAAGAAGTGAAAAATACCACAGTTGGTGAAATTCCCTATTTAATCAAAGGCAAAGCGGCTCTAGTGCATGGAGATCTACCGAAAGCGATTAAAGCCTACCAAAAAGCGCTGGAATATAATCCTGAAAGTAAAAGTGCCAAATTAAATATTGCGGTTGCCTATTATCAGGATAATCAAGTTGAAGCAGCACGCCAGTTATTTAAAGAGATCATAATAAGCGACCCAAAACAGACTCTGGCAATATATAATCTTGCAACCATCGCTCAGGCAGAAAATGACCTGCAAACATCAATGATGTATTTTGAAAAATTTAGATTAATAAACTCGACTGATGAGTTGGTTAATTATAATTTAGCCGCACTTTATTACCAGATTAATAGTTATGAAAAAGTTGTTGATCTTGTCAACAACAGTTCAATGCAGAGTCACGAAACGATACAAGTATTAAAGGCCAAGTCTCTGGTTCAGCTACAACAATATGCCCAAGCGATAGATTTATTGCAGGAAATAAATAAACACAAAGCAGATAACAGAGAAGTATTATTGATTTTGGCAAAATTATTGTCACAGGTGCCAAATTTAAATTTAAGAAATGCACAACGGTCTCTGAACTATGCTAAACAGGCCGTGGCACTAAAAAAAGATGCCCTAAGTGTATGGCAACTGATAATGGCACAGGATGAGTCCGGGCATTGTGAGGAAATACAAGCATCATTAGAAGAACTGGCTCTTACACTTAAAGTAGATAGTGCTCAGGCTTATACAAGATTGTCTCAGCAGCGTGGTGATGAGTTGCAGTGCAAAAAAACAGTTGATGATTCATAAACTTTCAGTCGCTCCAATGCTTGATTGGACCAACAAGCATTGCAGATATTTACATAGATTAATTTCTCCTGATGCTGTTTTATATTCGGAAATGATAACGACTCCAGCGATCTTGCAGGGAGATACTAACAAATATATTGGTTTTAATAAAGAAGAGCACCCAGTGGTACTGCAACTAGGTGGTTCTGATGTCAATGATCTGATGAAAAGTTGTCAAATAGCTGAGAGTTTTGGTTACGACGCCGTCAATCTCAATGTTGGTTGTCCCAGTGCTCGGGTACAAAAAGGCAGATTTGGTGCCTGTTTGATGAATGAACCTGATTTGGTCGCCACTTGTGTTGAAGCGATCAAAAAGCAGTAAATATACCTATTACCATTAAATGTAGAATTGGAGTTGATGACAATGATAGCTACGAAAATTTACAATTCTTTGTTCAACAAATGCTTGATGCAGGTATTAAAACAATTATCGTTCATGCCAGAAAAGCCTGGTTAAAAGGTTTAAGTCCTAAACAGAATCGCAGTGTGCCACCTCTTAACTATGATTTTGTTTATAAAATAAAACAAAATTTCCCCGAACTGTGTGTTATTATTAATGGTGGAATCAACACCTCAGATGAGGTAAAAGCCCATCTGCAACAGGTGGATGGGGTGATGTTGGGCCGTGCTATTTGGAATAATCCCTGGTTATTGTATGATCTACAAAAACAACTGTTTGATCGTCCGATTGAAAATAATCGTGATGAAGTTTTGCATAAGTACATTGAGTACTGTCGCGCCCAAATCAATACTGGTGTCAAGTTACACTGGTTATTGCCACCAGTATTAAATTTATACCACGGTATAGCTGGCAATAAGAAATGGAAAAATCACCTTGTAACACAGGCCCCGAACAGGATAAATGATTTAAGTGTGTATGATGAAGCTTGGAGATACATGAAAAATGAGTAACTTTAAAATAATTAAATGTAAAAAATGTGATGCGTCATTAGTAGAAATGCAAGATGAAAAAATAGACCGATGTATTCAATGTGGCTATATATTTAATCTGGTGAAAGATGCGAAAGTAGCCAATAAAAGGCAAATAACTACACACTCGAAAACTTTAAAAACAACACCAGAGGTCAGTCAATTGGTCCGAAAGCTGAGAAACATTAAAGATCAAAAAACTGCTGATGTTCCTGCAAAGAAGAAATTTGGTTTAATAAAAGTCATTAAATGGTATTTTATCATTGCTTTTGTATTGGCGTTTCTATCCAGTATTTTTTCATTATGGGAGATAAAAATTGTTGAATGAAAGATATTGGAATCATAAAATATTATTTTTAGGGTTTAAAGTGATAGTGGGATATTTGTGCCTGGTTGCTTGCTTTACACCATAGACAGTAAACACCGGAATCATTAACTGTATACTTAAGCCTAAAGCTAGTATCGACAAATACCACATATATCACTTTAAAAATGAAACGTCTTAGCTGATAATAGCCGTTTAATTTATTACAATATTAATCAATATGATAGTAAAAACTGCCCAAGACTTTTTAAAAGTAGTATCACAAAAAGAATTTCCAATCAAACAGGCTGCAACCATGAAAGCGGCTTTTACGGTCTCTCCTGTCGGTTTTAGCCTGGATGAACAAACGGCGCAGGACAATGAATACATGCAGATGGATCAACAAACAGATGCTGATTTAGCCATCGTTCAGCAAATGAATCTGGCCAGAAAAATATCAGATTGCGGTATCCCGGTGATGACTTTTCCTGGTTCACAAGAGACCCCTGACGCAGTATTTCCCAACAATGCATTCGCCACTGCACATGGTCATAAATATATAATAGGTGCCATGTTGCATGAAAACCGCCAAAAAGAAACACTAAGACAAGATATTCGCATGTTCTTCGATGATATGCTTGGGTATGAAAAGCATCACATATCAAGAGACAATAGCGTAGCTGAATTAACCGGTGTGCTGGTGCCAGATCGAGCCAGAAATATCGCCTTCTGTGGCATGACCGAAAGAGTCAACGATGCAGGAGCACAGGCCATGCATGCTGCCTTTGGTTTTGATTTGATGTTTCAATTTAATTTAAAAGAAGGTGAATATCACACCAATGTAGTACTGTCCTGTTTAGCAGGCAGAGCATGTATGATTCATGCCGATTCATTTGCCGATCCAGAGGTTCCTCAAGCCATAGCCACATTTTATAAAGACAGAACCATCTTTCTCACAGATGCAGAAAAATTGGCCTTTGCTGGCAATGGTATAACCATCACCGAAAATGATTTATTCTTAAGTCAGACTGCCTTTGAGGCATTAGCACAGGACTCAAAAGATAAATTGGCACAATGGGGTTTTACCCTGCATCATGTGCAAGTCAGCGAGTTGGAAAAAGCAGGCGGTTCATTGCGCTGTATGGTCGGAGAGATTTTTTAAATGTTGGAGTACGTATTCTTTCACAAAGTACTGGCAGAACAATTCATCAAGAAAGCTGGTGACTACCAAATAGAGGCCCTGCTCATAGAAGAAGAACCCGTCTGGGAAGTGCATTTATCAGAAGACATAGATGAAAAAATACAACAAAAACTTTGTGACTACTATGATATCTTGTTTGCGGAAGATCAGGACATGTATGAAAAGGCACATACAGAGGATGAAAATGAATACCAAGCAGCAGCGATTGAACTGACACTAAAAAACAATCAAAAAGTCTATGCTCAAACCAGTCAGCAAATAATGGCAAAAGTATTATCGGTATTAAGCTTTGATGAATTAAATGTCTTGGTTGCAGACATCGTCTTTGCGGTTGAAAACCCAGATAAAAGAAGTATTTGTCAGCGTCATAGAGACTTGGCAAATGATGCTTAAAGGCACATAAAGAAAAAATGGCGGAGTGGACGGGACTCGAACCCGCGACCACCGGCGTGACAGGCCGGTATTCTAACCAACTGAACTACCACTCCAAGTGATATTTGTTTATAAAAAGTCACCTTATAAACAACAGATGCGCATTCTATATGAGAGTGCGCGTGATGACCAGAATGTTTATTAAAAAACCTTAAAAAATAGCGGATTGATCAATGAGTTCAAAAAAACATGTAAATCTTGAGCTATCTCTTAACAGCCAGACATAAAATATGGTACTTTCAGGTCTAATCTAGTAAGCTACGACCGCTAATCATTTACATCTGAGACATATACAAGTGGATTTCAATTCATTGGGCTTATCGCCACAAATACTAAAAGCAGTTAAACAACAGGGTTACGACAAGCCTTCACCCATTCAGGCAAAGGCCATTCCTGCCGTACTTGAGGGTAAGGACGTCATGGCAGCAGCGCAAACAGGTACGGGCAAAACAGCAGGTTTTACCTTGCCACTATTGGAGAAACTATCCAAAGGTCAAAGTGCCAGACCCAACCAGGCCAGGGTGCTGGTGCTCACTCCCACCAGAGAACTGGCAGCACAAGTGCATGAAAGTGTGGTCACCTATGGAAAACACCTGCCTTTAAAATCCACCGTGGTCTTTGGCGGGGTTAAAATAAACCCACAAATGATGCGTTTACGCAGAGGTGTGGATATATTGGTTGCTACTCCAGGGCGCCTATTGGACTTATATAATCAAAAGGCAGTCAGGTTTGATAGTCTTGAAGTATTAGTATTGGATGAAGCTGATAGAATGTTAGATATGGGCTTTATTCATGATATTAGAAAAATCATTGCCTTATTGCCCAAAAAACGCCAGACTTTGATGTTTTCTGCTACTTTTTCACAAGACATACGTAATCTGGCAAAGTCTCTGGTCAATAATCCAGTGGAAATATCAGTAAGCCCGCGTAATACGACAGTGGAATCAATTAAACAAAGCGTTTACCCTGTTGATAAAAAGCAAAAATCAGCCTTACTTGCATACTTAATCAAGCAAAATGACTGGTCACAGGTTCTGGTATTTACCAAAACCAAACACGGTGCCAATAGATTGACCAAATTTTTAGAGAACAAAGGCATTAGTGCCGTGCCCATTCATGGCAATAAATCCCAAAGTGCCAGAACCAAAGCCTTAGATTCATTCAAAAAGAACAAGGTGCAGGTGCTGGTCGCAACCGATATTGCTGCCCGAGGCATTGATATTAACTTGCTGCCTCATGTGGTCAATTTTGATTTACCGCATGTATCAGAAGATTACGTGCATAGAATAGGGCGAACAGGCCGCGCAGGTTCAGATGGTGAGGCAGTTTCTCTGGTTAGTGCGGATGAAGTCAAGCTGTTAAAAGACATAGAAAGACTAATTAAAAAAGTCATCCCAAGAACCTTAATAGATGGTTTTGAACCCGTGCATGATGTGCCAGACTCACAACTGGATACCAGGCCAATCAAATCCAAAAAACCCAAAAAACCCAAAAAACCAAGAGACAATCGCAATGGGCAGGGCCGTCAGGCAAACAGCAAAGATGGTAAAAAACCTGCGCAAAAGAACAGGAGTTTAAGAAAGCCAGTCGGAGGCATGAATACAAAAAAAACGGCGAATAAAACCTCAGAAAAAGCGACAAATCAGGGTGCTGGAAAAAAGAAAAAACCTGGCCATGATCCTTATGCCAAATTTAGGAAAAAGGATAAAAGATAATAAATCCTGACCTATGTGACTAGACCATTCAATGCGAGACAAGGCATGCCTTGTCTCTACAAATGTGAAACATTAACGTTTGAAGATGTATATGACTTTATTTCTTTAGCCGGATTAGGGATAATAGCATTAATTTTTATGAGATGAGATGACTTGTGTGGATAATTAAGACAATTATGATGATATTGTTGGTGCTGAATACAGCCCAGGCAGTAGTAATAGATGTCACCACAACATCAATTCTGGTAGAGGACACCGATGCCAGAGACCCACTTAAGCTCAAACAGGCTTTTGCACAAATTCTTGCCAATAATACGGGTGAAGACATCTTGGATATTCTACAGAACCCGGTGTTTTTTGAAGCCAATATTTCTCAAGGAATAAAGAGGTCTTATTTTGAAACCATAGAATCAAAATACCTGCCAACTGATAGCATACATAAATATTGGTTTCATGTGGTCATGCAAGAAAGTTACATAAGAGGAATTATCAAACAGGCGGGGTTCTCAATTTTACCGCATAACAGAAAAGAGCTTATGCTGTGGTTGGTTAAAGAAACAGATACAAAAGAGCCGATATCAGCCGAAACCACTAATAATATAGCCCGTTTCAGCAAAAGCCAAGAACTATATTACGGATATAAAGATGAAGTATTAATGTATTGGTTTAAACACTGGGCTCAGGCACTTGGGCTGGTTGTGGTGTTTCCGAGTATTGATGAAAGGGACATGCTATTTGTTAGGCCACGGTCAATAAAAAATTTATCTTTTGAAGCCATAGAGCAAACCAGCAACCGTTATCAACTGGATCAAACCTTATTGGTGTATGTCAGGAAAACCGCAGATTTTATAAAATTACGTTCTGGTTTCACCATTAACGGCGACGACATGACTATTAAACATTTTCAACAGCCAATAGCTGAGGAAGGTGTTGTTTTGTATTCCTTGATGGCAGATATTGCGCAAAAATATTCTCAGAAATTTAAAATAAGTAGCGATCATTTACAAGATCATACTGTTCGTGTAGAATTTGAAGATATCGAGAACTATGATGAAATCACTACCTTAAGACGTTACCTAACTAATTTATCAGTGATAAGATCATTTGAAATTGTTTCTGCATCAGTAGGAGAGCTGGTAATGAATGTTGATTTAATAATCAACAGAGTTGAATTTTTAAAAATTATTGCCCGAGATCGAGTTTTATTATTTAACCAGAACAGTCCAGTTAATCGGCTACAGTTTACATTGGAAAAATGATGAGCTGGCTGAGCTACTTACCCAATACCATAACCATTGGTCGAATACTGGCCATGATTCCGCTGGTGTGGTTTATGTTGGAAAAGCAGTACGAATATGCTTTTTATATCGCCATTGCTGCGGGATTTTCTGATATGTTAGATGGTTTTTTAGCCAAGACCTTCGGTTGGGAAGGTTGGTTAGGTGGGGTCTTAGATCCTTTGGCTGATAAATTTATGATGTTATGCTGCTTTATGGTATTTGCCGTACAGGGAATCATCCCCAACTGGTTGCTGATATTGGTTCTGGCTCGTGATATTATCATTATTACTGGCGCCACCTTTTATCACTTTGCCATCATTAAAGTTGATAAGGCAAAACCCAGTCTGCTGAGCAAATTTAATACCGCAATACAAATACTATTGATTGTTGTTTTATTGTCCCATTATTCGGTTTATCAGTTCAATCAGGTGTTCATTGATACTTTGATATACTTAGTGACCTTCTTCACTGTTTCCAGTGGTTTGCATTATATATACTACTGGGGCAGAAAAGCTGTAGTCGAAAGTGATAAGATGGTGCATGAAAGAAAGCCATAATTTCGATAGGGTCATAGGCTTTAGATAAAGTTCAAAGGAGAAATAAATGTTTATAGATTCAAATAGGTGGTATTTTTTAGCAGTTTTCCTACTGCTTGGTTTTCTTATATATATACTTTCCCCGATATTAACGCCCTTTGCAATCAGCGCGTTGCTGGCCTATTTATTTGATCCATTCGCTGATAAATTAGAAAGTTGGAAGCTAAACAGAACACTGTCAGTGGTTATTGTTTTTTTGGTCATGACCATAATTGCCTTTATTATCTTGCTGTTCCTCATCCCGACACTTGAGCAACAAATAAGCAGTCTGATCATAAATTTACCCAATTATTTCCAGTGGCTTAGTGACCATGTGTCACCGTGGCTGAAAGAAAAATTTGGCATACAAACAGATGTTTTCAACATATCAGAAATGACCGCTCTTTTAAAAATTCACTGGAATGATGCCGGTGGCATTGCCAAAAATATTATTGCCTCCTTATCAAAAAGTGGTCTGGTGGTCATCAACTGGATGATGAACATTGTGCTCATCCCCGTGATCACCTTTTATCTATTAAGAGATTGGGATATTTTAACCGCCAGAGT
>JAESTH010000282.1 GCA_016763695.1 Alcanivoracaceae bacterium | reverse complement strand
TTCTGGGGAGATAAAATCATCAGCAGATGAAACAGCCGGTTGTGGTAGGGCTTTGCGATCAATCTTGCCATTGGCACTCAGCGGCATAGACTCTAGTCGAACATACAGGTTTGGTAACATGTAATCTGGTAAATGATTCTGTAACGAAGTTTTTATATCAGCTATTAATAGTGAATCTTCAAGAGTTGCATCACTAGTGAAATAAGCCACTAGATGTTTCTGCCCAGGGTTATCTTCTCTGATCATGGCAACTGATGCATTAATATCAACACATGAAGACAGTTGATGCTCAATTTCCCCTAGTTCGATTCTAAAGCCGCGTAGTTTGACCTGATGATCGACTCTGCCCATAAAGGCTATATTACCATCATCAAGATAACGTACCAGATCACCTGTGCGGTATAGCCTTGAACCCTTAATTGTTGCAAAAGTATTTTTTATAAAACGTTGAGCAGTTAATTCTGGCTGATTTAAATAACCTCTGGCAAGCCCTACTCCAGCAATAAAAAGTTCTCCCGGCGAACCTGTTGGCTGTAACTGTAATTGTTCATTGAGAACCAGTAGTTGCATATTCTGGATGGGCTTGCCAATAGGGATAACAGCCAAAGCCTTTTCATCTGGTGCCTGCCAGTAACTGACATCAATAGCCGCTTCTGTTGGCCCATAAAGATTGTGTAAGAGTGCTTTGTTTAAACCATAATGTAATTCAGGTATATCCACTGGCAGTGCTTCACCACTACAAAATACCTGACGCAGGGATTGGCAAAGAGACCAGTCACTATTAGCTAGTATAGACCTGAGCATCGAAGGTACAAAGTGTAGAGTTGTTACATCATTTTTTTGTATAACATCTATCAGATAACGAGGGTCCTTATGGCCCTCTGGTTCAGCCATAACCAATCGTGCACCAACCGTAAAGAACCAAGTGAATTCCCAGACCGAAACATCGAAACTAAAGGGGGTTTTTTGTAAGACCACATCATTTTCCCTCAGTTGATATTCATTTTGCATCCAGTCAATGCGGTTGAGAAGCGCCTGATGCTCGACCATTACCCCTTTGGGTAAACCTGTTGAACCTGAGGTGTAAATGACATAAGCCAGATGTCTGGAGTTTAAACCTTCTATAACTGGGTTACATGAGGAATAACTGGATAATTCGTCGATAAATGATTGATTATCAAGTATTATCTGTTGCCCTTGATCCTGTGTAATAGCCACTAAATGCTGCTGGGTTAATATCAGGGATAAACCACTATCGGCTATCATGTGTTGAAGACGACCTTGTGGATAAGCAGGATCCAGAGGCAAGTATGCACCCCCAGCTTTAAATATAGCTATAATTGCGATCATCATTTCTAATGAGCGCTCAAAGCACAATCCAACTATATCATCAGGCTTAAGTCCTTGTGCAAGTAGATAATGAGCCAGTTGATTGGCTTTGTTATTAAGCTCAGTATAACTGAGGGGTTGCTGGGCAAAAACAACGGCGACATTATCAGGTGTTTGTGTGACTTGTTGTTCAAATAACTGATGAATACAGCTTCCATCTGGATAGTCCTGCAGGGTAGTATTAAGTGTATTTAACAAGTAGTGTGTTTCTTCATCGCCTAGCACTGGTAATTCTGCAATCGCCTGTGTTGCATCTGTGGCAATGGCTGATAATAAACGCTGTAAACTCTTGGCAAGACGTTTAATAGTTTGGGGCTTAAACAAATCTGTGTTGTATTCGAAAGTGAAGGCCAGATTCTCAGTGTCAGTTGCATATAAGGTCAGATCGAATTTTGCAGTGACCTGCTCATTAATTTGTGTAGATAAACTGACATTTGGTAAAGTGAGCTCAAACTCATCACTGGTATTCATGGCAAGCATGATTTGGAACAGCGCATTATGACTGGTGCTACGAGCAGGATTCAATCGATCTACCAGATGTTCAAAAGGTACATCCTGATTGACCTGAGCATCCAGATTGGTGTTTTTAATTTGGCTCAGAAACTCCACAAAGGAAGGATTGTCTGAGCAATCAGCACGCAAAACCAGCGTATTGACAAAGAAGCCAATCAATGGCTCCAGTTCTTTTTGCAAGCGATTTGCAACGGGAGAGCCAATCACAATATCGTTACTGTTTGAATATCGGGCTAGTAAAATCGAGAAAGCTGCATGAATCAGCATAAACAATGTTGCCTGATTTTCAACGGCGATCGATTTGAGCTGTTTTAAAGTGACGCTATCAACCGTAAAATGATGCAAACTACCATTGAATGTTTGCTGTGCTGGGCGCTCGAAATCCAGTGGCAAATTATGCACTTGCGGTAAATCAGCCAATTGCTTGTGCCAATAGGTCAGCTGACGTTCAAGGACTTCTCCACTCAACCATTGACGTTGCCAATAGGCATAGTCTGCATATTGAATGGTCAGTGGCGGTAATATATATTCTTCATCTTTGCTTAAGGCCTGATAGTGTTTTGAAAACTCATTCATCAATAGACTTATTGACCAGCCATCAAAAGCAATATGGTGCACATTCATCGTTAATACTGCCTGCTTGGTTGCCAGTTTTATATAATATACTCTCAACATTAAATCACGACTGAGATCAAAACAGTAAGCTGTGTTTTCATCAATAATTGTTTTATATTTACTTTGCTTTGCGTTGCTCTCTAACTGGCTCAAATCAGTTTGGCTGATTTCGAAATGAAAATCTTCTGTGATTAACTGCTGTGGTTTATCATTGTTTTTGATAAACACTGTTCGCAATGGCTCGTGACGTTGAATAACTTTTGTAAACGCTTGCTGGGCGATATGAACATTGAAATCTCCATTAACTTTTATAGACCCTGCCATATTATATTGATTGCTGCCATTTTCCATTTGGTCAATAAACCACAGTCTTTGTTGGGCATAGGAGGGTTGTAGCTTATTGGAATCACGTTTAATGGCTACCATTTTAGGCAATTTGCTTTGTTTGGCGTTAGCAATAAGCTCGGCTAGTTGCGTTAATTCTGAAT
>JAESTH010000281.1 GCA_016763695.1 Alcanivoracaceae bacterium | reverse complement strand
TTTATCTGGAGTAAAAGATCAGTAAATGTGGGATTATTTGCACAGTCAGCTCGCAAGATTAAGGTATTCACAAAGAAGCCAATCAGGCTTTCTAGCTCTTTCTGTAATCTGTTAGCCACCGGTGTGGCAATGACAATATCAGTGCTGTTTGAATAGCGTGATAGCAGGATCGAAAATGCGGCGTGTATCAGCATAAACAGGGTGGCCTGATTTTTTAGAGCTATATCATTAAGTCGTACAAGAGTGTTGCTGTCAATTTTAAAATGATGTGAGGCACCGTTAAAAGTTTGGTAAGCAGGACGCTCGAAGTCCAATGGTAAATTATGCACCAGTGGCAAGTCTGCTAATTGTTTGTCCCAATAGCTCAGTTGTGATTCAAGCACTGCTCCACTCAACCAATTACGTTGCCAATGGGCATAGTCAGCATATTGTATTGTCAGTGGCTCTAATGGGTTTGCTTGTTTTTCTATCTTTGCGCGATAGAGTTTGACAAACTCATTAACCAGCAAACCATTTGACCAACCATCTGAAGCAATGTGATGTATATTAAACAACATCACCCCTTCATCATCGCTTTTGCGCAGATAGCTGACACGCAGCATCAGATCTTTGCTTAAATTAAATGACTGCCTGGCATCTTGCTTAATGGCATAATCAATGGCTTTATCCTGTTCAGTATTGCTTAATTGACTTAAATCTGTTTGGGTAATTTTAAATGCAAATTGTTGTTGAATAATTTGCAATGGGCTGGCTTCACCATCAATAAAGACCGTACGTAAGGTTTCATGTCTCTGAATAATCTGGGTAAAGGCCGCCTGCGCTATATCTACATTAAAATCACCGTGCATACGCATAGCTGAAGGCATATTATAGTGAGCACTGCCACCATCCATTTGATCGATGAACCACAACCGCTGTTGTGCAAATGAAGTAATAAGTTGCTTTGTCTTTCGTTCAAAAGTTGTGACTTTCAAGCGTTGACTGACATGACTCTTGGCAATAGCTAGGGCTAAAGCTGATAATTGAGGATATTCAAAAACATCCCGAATAGCCAGTTCTATCGATAACGCACTTCTCACTTCGGCCACTAATTTTACTGATAATAATGAATGCCCGCCCAGTTTAAAGAAATCAGCATTGGCACTTATTTCATTAATGGGCAATTTAAGTAATTCGCTCCATATCATGCATAAGGTTATTTCTATCATCCCTTCAGGAGCTAAATAATCGGTATTAGCAGTTACATTCGCAAAAAACGCATCAGCTTTTGGCAAAGATTTACGGTCAATTTTACCACTGCTGTTTAATGGCATTTTTTCTAACACAATAAATAACGATGGAATCATATGAGCAGGTAAGATGGTCTGTAGTTGCTGACGGATATCAGCAATTAATTCAGCTTCTTCTAAATCTGAATTGCTGGTCAGGTAGGCCAATAAACGTTTTTCTGCCTCTTTATCTACATGAACAGTGACCACACAGTAGCCAACACAGTCTAGTTCATTGAGTTGACTTTCAATTTCGCCCAGTTCTATCCTGAAACCGCGGATTTTCACTTGATGATCGATGCGCCCCAAAAATTCTACATTGCCATCAGCCAGATAACGCACCAAATCACCTGATCGATACATGCGCTCATTTGGGTTATTAATAAACGGATTTTTGATGAAACGTTCAGCTGTTAAATCTGGTTGATTAAGATAACCACGAGCCAAACCAGCACCACCAATATATAACTCACCTACAGTGCCATAAGGTAACAGGTTTTGTTGGGCGTCTAAAATGTAATAAAGATAATTTGCTAAGGGCTTGCCAATGGGTAAGCCACTGCTATAGTTCACAAGATCTTTTTTATTGATCTCAAAGGTTGAACAGCCTACTGTTGTTTCAGTTGGACCATAATGATTAAGAAACGTGGACTCAGGAAGTAACTGTGACCAATAATTATAAGTTTCGCTATATAAGGATTCACCACCGAGAATAAAAGTGTGTTGTACACCCGCGCCAGAAGTTTTGATTAATGTTTTGACTAAAGGCCGAACTGTATCTAAAAATGATGGAGTTAATTTAAACAAATATTTCATCTGCTTATTGACTAGTTCTGATGCTAAAGCCTCAAACTTGTCATTATTATCAGGAATGATTTTTATAAATTGCCCTTTAGTTAAAGGAGGCAATAAAATGGTTACGGTGCCATCAAAGCTGAAATTTGTAATGAATATTGCACCGTCAACATTATTGCTATAATGATCAACAGCCTGTATATAATTTACGATACTTTTGTGTTCAACTGTGACTCCTTTGGGTTTTCCTGTTGAACCAGATGTATAAATCATATAGGCAACAAGAGTATTATTTAAATTCTTAATAACTGGATTAGTGATTGGGTAGTTTCCAATTTCACTTTGTATATGTTCATCATCAAGTGCAATAATTTTTCTATTATCACAAACCACTTGTTCTAATAAGTAGCCTTTAGGTAACACGATGTCCAGTTCACTATCAGTAATCATGTCGCTAATACGATTTTTCGGATAATTGGGATCTAGCGGCAAGTAAGCTGCACCTGTTTTTAAGATGGCGAAAATAGCAATCATCATTTCTAATGAACGTTCTAAGTAAAGCCCAACAAAATCATTGGCAGAAGCGCCTTGTTCAATGAGGAAATGAGCCAGTTGATTTGAACAATGATTGAGTTCAGCATAAGTCACTTGAGTACTTTCATAAATAAGTGCTATGTTATTTGGTGTTTTGGCGACTTGTATTTCGAATAATTGGTGAATACATTGATCACTTTTAAAATCAACCTTAGTATCATTTAATGTATGTAATAAGTGATGAGTTTCTTTATCACCAAGCAATGGTAATTGCATAATAGTTTGATTTGCATCTGCAGCTATACCGTCTAATAAACGATTCATACTATTAGCTAAACGTTTAATGGTTTTTGGAGAGAATAAATCAGTATTGTAATCGAGGGTAAAATATAAACCATTACTGCTTTCACTGTGAGGATTATCATAAACAGGCAGTGCTTTCATTACCAAATCAAATTTAACATTAACTTGTGCTTTTTTTTGAGGTTTTAAACTGACATTCGGTAATGTTAGCTCCATCACTTCATTGGTATTCATACTCAGCATGACTTGAAACAAGGCATTATGATTGGTGCTGCGATTTGGTTTTAAGCGATCAACCAAGTGTTCGAAGGAAACATCCTGATTGGACTGAGCATCTAGGTTGGTCTTTTTTATCTGTTTTAAAAATTCCAGAAAAGATGGGTTGTTGGCACAATCAGCACGCAGAACCAAAGTATTGACAAAGAAGCCGATCAATGGCTGTAGTTCTTTTTGTAATCGGTTAGCCACAGGTGTGCCAATGACAATATCGCTGCTGTTTGAGTAGCGTGACAACAGAATTGAGAAGGCTGCATGAATAAGCATAAACATTGTTACCTGGTTCTCAAGAGTAATAGAATTAAGATGCTTTAGGGTGTTATTTTCAACTTTGAAAGAATGTGCCGCACCATTAAAAGTTTTATAGGCGGGTC
>JAESTH010000280.1 GCA_016763695.1 Alcanivoracaceae bacterium | reverse complement strand
GCTTGCATAAATAATGCCGTAACAGCATTTAAGGGGGAATCCCAGGTGGTTTGTAAAATATTACCATTAGCTTCTATTAATGTTGTAGAGCTAGTGCCTGATGCTAAATTTGGCAATAAATTGCCTGGGCTATGGTGCTGTGTTTCTATATTGTAACCCACAATAGCCGTGGCATCATAGGACATGTCAACTCCACCTGCCACATCAATAATATTCACTGAACCATATAATCCTCCCGTACCATCTGGAGCTTCCATATTAATAGTTGGATCACTTACCCATTTGCCACTGGGAGGAAGCCAATTTGAGTTCAGGGTTTCACAACTTTCAGGAACACCTGATACACCATGCGTTGCAGCTGAAGCATCCTCGCCTATGACTTCAGCCATTTCAATTATTTCAAGAGAGCCTTCTGTTACTCGAATCATATCCTGAATAAGCCCATCATCATAAGCACCTGAGAAGGCAAAAGGTAAAAATTCCTGCCTATCAATTGTTGGTACAGTACAGGAAGTATCACTGGTAACAATCTTAACCGACTCCTGACCCGTAAAAGCAGCACCAACGATAGATGTTGAACTAGTTTCCACTAATCCAGCAGTCCAAACATCGAAAGGACTTAAATATAAATTAAAATCCAATACTGGTCGGCCATTTCTACCTTCAAGGAATCGTACTTTTAGTGCCTTTGTCTGATCAGTCGTATTGACAACACTTATCAGCGTATTTAAACCATTTCTCACCGTATAATAAGGGTACAGTAATACTTGACCAGTATTGTCCTTAGCAATATTCATTCCCGACAATTGTCCCTGATTTATAGATCCCGTTACAATAGTTTTACTTTTGTGTTTAAAAATACCAGCATATTGAGCAAGTAAACCTGGTCCTGCATGTGCATTGGTATATTTTTGTACCGCAAAACCAATAGCAGGCAATCCATAAACCTTACTGTTTCCATCCAAGGCAACAGCCGAGTGAGAAAACCCTACAGTGACCCAGCCATTGTTGAATGGAGTAACAATATGCTCTGGTATAATATTGTTGAGTTGATCCAAACTAGCAGCAGGGTGATTACTTGCAAAGATGCCAACAGGTGTCGAGGTATTATTTTCCTCCATTAAAATACTGATATTATTTGTTGTATAACAAAAAGAAGGAATCGTTGGTAGTACTGGCGGCGGCGTCGGAGTGCCAGGGATAATAGTCCCAGGAGGATTTATGGGCACTAACTCTTCTCTATTATATAGTCCTGAAACAAAATAAGGTTCACAGCCTGGCTTATTATTAGTCAGTAATGAAGTAAATGGAGCAACAACCTCATTAGTCTGCAAATGAATTGGGTCCGTGTGAAAATGAGCTGTTGGAAGTGTCACGATCCAGTCTGTCTTAGCATTGATTATTGTATCTAATGCGTATTCATTTGATAGCTGTGATTTCATTAAAACTGAACTCACGGCTTCAAAACCTGTTGGCCAATCCATATTAATAATTATAGCATTATTCTCTACTGCTGAGTTCATCTTACTATCTGCCAGTGATGGTGAATCATTATCAATATTAAAATGTAAAATATCATCACTGAAATCATCCAATACAGTGGCATCTTCATTCATAGCTACACCTTCATTGACATCAATCAGTATAACATTACCCATAATCCCACCCGAAGGTGGCAACATATCAACACTAGGGTCTATTGACCAATAACCATCATCCGAACTCACATCCCAGGCGTTTTGTAAACGTGAACAGCCTGCACTAGCCTGCTCTTGATCAATAATAGTGGCGGCTGCACTGTCTCCTGTCAAAACACCCATTTCTAACACTTCTATAAAACCTTCATGCAGACGCTTAACATTTATACCATATACATCTTCAAACTCATCGATATATTTTTCCTGATAAAACAGACCACTGATCTGGTCAATCTCAGGTACTGTGCATGAACTATCACTGCTAATCAGTTTGGTCAAAAACCCCTGTCCTTCATCTGTTTTAACCAGCCCGCCCGTCCAGACATCGTGTGGCCCCAAGTACAAATTGAATGTAAAAACCTCTCTGCCATTGGCCGCCTCTCTAAACCTGACTCGCATGGCTTTGGATTCACTTGTGCTATTAACCAGGTTAATCAAGGTATTAAACCCACCATTAACCGTATAATAAGGGAAAATAAGCACCTGACCAGTACCATTTGAGCTCAAGTGAACGGCATTTATCTGAGTGCTAATTAGTAGAATAAGCACCTGTATCAATCGCCTATTCATTTTTAATTCTCTGATTTAGCTGAGCTAACAGTCATTTTCTTACTATTTTTATTCATACTTAATGTGGCATAATTAGCCAATAGACCTGGTTGGGCATTACCATTAATATATTTTTGTACCACAAAACCCAGTACGGGTTTACCAAATATTTTATGCACTTCTCCATTAGGTCCTGCACCGATTAATTGACCAGGGTTTTCAATTTCATTCACAAAATCCATTTGCATCCAGCCAGTTGTGAAAGGTAAATCACTTATGGACGAATTTGAATCATCAATGTGGAGGTCATTGAGAAATAAATGTGAATCGAATATGCTATTGTTGTCAGCACCCGCATTAACATCTGCAACATTAACCGACCAACAATTTTGTGGATGTGTACTGTAGTTGGGTGGGATAGGACTAGGTATGGGAAAAGGTCCTTGTGATGGGTTGCTAGCTTGTTCCCTATTGTAAGCCTTAAAACGATGATCTTCACACGACCCAAATTGAGGCTCCAACAACTGGTCAAAAGGAGCCAATGCCATTACTGATCCTGAAATAAGAGGATCTACATAAAATGGTTTGGTGGGAAACATATTAACCCATTCAGTTTGTGCACCAATACCTGGCTCAACAACAAAATCATTAACAGTCTGTGCCTGCATAAATAATGCCGTGACAGCATTTAAAGGCGAGTCCCAGGTGGTTTGTAAAACACTGTCATTTACTTCTATTAATGTTGTTGAGATATTGCCAGTTGCCAAATTTGGTAGTAAATCTCCTGGTTGAGTGTGAATTATCGCCGTACTAAAACCAATTATAGCCGTAGCATCATAGGACATATCAACACCACCCGCGACATCAATAATACTCACTGAACCGTATAACCCTACAAATTCATCTGGATCTCCCATATTAATAGTTGGGTCACTAAACCATTTTCCACTGGGAGGTAACCAATTTGAGTTCAAGGTTTCACAACTTTCAGGAACACCTGTTACACCATGCGTTGCAGCTGAAGCATCCTCCCCTCTGACTTCAGCCATTTCAATTATCTCAAAAGAGCCCTCTGTTACACGCACCATATCCTGAATAAGTCCATCATCATATGTACCTGAAAATGCGAAAGGTAAAAACTCATGTCCATTAATTACAGGTACAGTACAGGAGGTATCACTGGTCACAATCTTAACCGACTCCTGACCCGTAAAGCCAGTACCAACAATAGATGTTGAACTAGTTGGCACTAATCCAGCCGTCCAAACATCAAAGGCGCTTAAATATAAATTAAAATCCAATACATCTCGGCCATTTCTGCCTTCAAGGAATCGTACTTTTAATGCTTTTACCTGATCAGAAGTGTTGACTACAGTGATCAACGTATTTAAACCATTTCTCACCGTGTAATAAGGATACAGTAATACTTGACCAGTATTATCCTTTGCAATATTCATTCCCGATAACTGTCCCTGATTTGGAGAGCCTGTTATAACTGTTTGACTTTTGTGTTTAAAAATCCCTGCATATTGAGCAAGTAAACCTGGTACTGCATTTGCATTGGTATATTTTTGTGCCGCAAAACCAATAATAGGCAATCCGTAAATCAGGCTATTCCCATCCAGAACAACAACCGATTGAATGAACAATAATTTTATCCAACCATTGTCGTATGGAGTTACAATATGTGTTGGTATAATATGATTACCTTGATTCAAACCAGCAGCAGGGTGATTACTGGCAAAGATACCAACAGGTGTTGAACTAGTAGTCTCAGCCCTACGAATACTGATATCATTTATTGCATAACAGAAAGAAGGAATAGGTGGCGGTGGCAGTGGATGGGGGGCAGGAGGAGGTACAGAAGGAGATGTGGGCGTTAACTCTTCTCTATCATACAGTAATGCAGAATAAGGTTCACAACCTGGCTTATTATTATCCAGTAATGAAGTAAACGGGGCAACAACCTCATTATTAGCCAAGTTAATCGGATCGGTGTGAAAATGAGCTGTTGGCATTGTCACAATCCAGTCTGTCCTGGCGTTGATTGATGTATCTAATGTGTATTCATTTGATACATTCGCTTTCATCATAACTGAACTCACCGCTTCAAACCCAGTTGACCAATCCATATTTATTCTTTGACCAAAACTATCTATTGTTGAACTAACCTTGCCATCTGCCAGTGACGGAGAATCATTGTCAATATTAAAGTGTAAAACTTCATCACTAAAATCATCCAATACAGTGGCATCTTCGCTCACTGCAACACCCTCATTGACATCAATGAGTATAACATTACCCATAATCCCACCCGAAGGCGGCAACATATCAATACTTGGATCTATTGACCAATAACCATCATCTGAGCTCACATCCCAGGCATTTTGTAAGCGTGAACAGTCTGCACT
>JAESTH010000279.1 GCA_016763695.1 Alcanivoracaceae bacterium | reverse complement strand
TTTATTTCTCTATATTATATTCTAAAAATGAAAATCCATATTCTGGGTGAGTTCCTACATTTACATCTTCTTCATAGCTAATAAATAAATCAGTTATTTCTGACATGTATTCTTCAGTTCTTTGTTTTAAATTGTGATGAAGATGATTAAAATGAATTGGGTTAATTTGTGAAGAAAAAACAGTCCTTTGTATGTACTTATCTTCCGTAAATTCAATATCTGAGTTATAAAGAATTGTTCCAACAACCCTATTTACTTGCGTAGCTGTAATTTGGGAATATGTAACGTCATTCTTGATTGATGTATTTAGTAGTTTTATTATTTCAACTTTCTTGCCCAAATCTTTAATATTTCCATTTGCCACAAGCTCTTCCAATATCGCATTATATGTTAAAGAACCAGAGGCTCTTTGTTCACATATACTCTGAAAGGTTCTAAAAGGGCCTAATTTAGGTAATTTAGTTGAGTTGTAAAACTTATAAGCTGTCCAGCGTAGGTCTTCGAGTATAACCGCCATTTTATCTGGTCTGGCATTAGGCATTTCACCTTTCAAATGTTTGGTGATATAGCGTCGGTCTATACCTGTGCGGATGGCGATGGCAACATTGCTGGCCTCAGGATCCTGTTTTTTGGCCTCCAAGACCAATTTTTCATCCAAGAGATTGATAAATTCTCCCCTGGGTAACCGAAACTTGAGTAATATTTTTGCTATGGCCTTAGATAGCAGCGATAGTGCCTTCTTCTTTAATTGCAGACTTTGCTGGATTTTTGGGTTTATATTCATATTTTTTTCTTGTGTGCGTTATTGTACTTCGGTTTTGACGGTTTTGCGTTTATACTGTGTGCTCGTGGGTATCAGCTACAGTGTAACTTCGTGAGTTATATTGTAGTTTAGTGTAGAATCACATAGTTTTTACTATTGTGTGATAATAACCAACAGTGATGATAGTAGTTATAATCACTGTTGGTTTTATAATCTATGCCCAAATCACCTTATGTCGTGATTGTTTAGTATAAATGCCCATATTTAGTTATACATATTATCTTTTTTAAAAAGTGTGAACCACATCACATTTTTAATTATTTGGTTTTTTAACTATTCAATCATAAGCTCAGTTTTTTTCTATTTTATTATCGATAAACCGCCTCAATAAAATATTTGTGCAAATATGCACACTTAATAGGATCATTTCTCTTCTATAATATAGTCTCGTGGGTAAATGCTACGACCTGAGGCAGGTCAAACCTCAATCTGTAGCAGTTTTTAGTGGGATTACACAACTCCACGGTTGTGTGTAAACCAGCAGCGAGAACAGGCGCTGCTGGTTTTTATATTACACACATATTTTGCTAACTATTTATAATATTTCACATTTCTTTATCTTTTCAATTTTCTAAGTTTTCTTTTATATATTTATTCACAAACTGCCCTAGCATTATTTTTGCTGGTCTTTCATTTGATTTTTCTTATTTTAGTGATGCAATATCAATGTGTGCAAAATTGCACACTAGCAATTATATTTTCTCTTCTATAATAGCTACTCGTGGGTAAATGCTGCGACATGAGATTGGTCAAATTTCAAACTGTAGCAATTTTAGTGGGATTACATAGCTCCACGGCTGTGTGTAAATCAGCAGTGAGAACAGGCACTGCTGGTTTTGTTTTGTTCAGCATCACCAATGTACTTCGAATATTCTCTCAAATCATACCCGTTAACCTCCTCATACTAACACACAAAGTCAGAGTAAACCTATCTTTAAATAATTTTACAAATACATAAATGTATTTGTATTGGATTTTTATGCCTTAAATAAACATTACTTGTCATTGCTCAGCAAAACAAGGCATGTGGCTGTAAGTTGCTGATTTACTGGCTTGATAATAACAGCAATGTTATTAATGGTTTACATGAGCTGTTTATATGTTCATATAAATCAATGATATACAGTTGTTTTCCAATTATAGTCTAAATTGATACCATTATTTTGCTGTTCAGGTTTTATTCATCGATGTTTCGATAAACTACAGCTATATTCAATAAACCCTGAAGGTAACACCATGAAAACAGTTAAAAAAATAATAAGTTGTCTGGCTTTAGTCGTGATCGCCAATGCAGCAAGTGCTGGTCGCTATGATAGCGAATATACCTATGCCAAGGTTGTTGATGTACAGCCTATTTATGAAACCTATCAAGTACCTCAAAATAAGAGGGTTTGCAAAAATGTGCATAGAGATGATGATTACAATTCCTCACACCGGGGCAATGTTGGAGGAGCCATTATTGGTGGCATCATTGGCGGAATTATAGGTAATCGTTTTGGTAGTGGTCATGGGCGAGAAGCCACAACGGCTGCTGGAGTGATAGCAGGTGCAACCCTTGGATCTAAAGCCAAACGCCATAATAATAATCAACCACGCAGGCATTGTTATACCCAAACGGAATACTATGAAGAACAGCGAGTTTCTGGCTATGATGTTGCCTATGATTACAATGGTAAGACACGCCATGCACGCATGCAAAGCCACCCTGGTGACCGCGTCAGAATCGAGGTAAGTGTGCAGGTTGCTGACTATTGATTAAACACAGTTTTTTATGACTCTCTCTTGCCAAGTTCATTTGGCAGCCCTCATATAATGGGGGCTTTTTTTTGTACTTAATTTCTATCCAACCGCAGGGTTAATATGAGGGGACATCTTTACAAAAGTGGATTGCACATTATTGTAAGCCGTTAGTTTCTTATTGACAGCTGATTTAGTTGTAATCATAATAATAATGATGGGAATTATGAAAAAAAATTTAGTAAGTCAATCGGGTTCTGTCAAGCTTGCCTGTTCTATATTTTTGTGTCTGTCTGGCACATTTGTAGAAGCGCAAAATGCAGCTGTAAATCTTGAAGGTGCTTTAGCAACTCACGATAGAATAGAGTCATCAATCGGACAACCGAGATTGAAGCCAGAGGATAGACTGGATCAACTTGATATCGAGAATGGTGATCTATCATTGCTAGATATAAGAAAAGCGGGATTATTGGTGTTTTCAACCCCTTTCAACAAGGCTGATGGCTATGGTGATGGGCCGCATGATCCTACAAATCCTGAGAACAGGCTTCCTGGTAACAGACCTACGTTGCAGGGTAATGGTATTTACCTGCGTATCAATGGCCTGGATGCTCAAACATGTCTGGAGTGTCATACCATTACTAGCAATGCCACGGTGCCTGCAAGTTTGGGAGTTGGTGGTGTTGGTGGCATAAGTCAAACAGCTATCGTGCAACCTGATGCAATTGATATTGCAGACATCAATAATGATGGTGTTGCTGACTTTAATGGTAGATTAATCAATTCACCATTTATATTTGGTTCAGGTGGTGTTGAGCTGGTTGGTCTGGAA
>JAESTH010000278.1 GCA_016763695.1 Alcanivoracaceae bacterium | reverse complement strand
GGTATAATAAAAGCGTTGTTTGCTTTCATCATGTTGATAAGTTCATCATCGGCCACTTCATCCATAAAACTATGTACAATACCATTGGCTCCAAGCGATATGACCTCCTTTGCTGAAATTAGATTATCCACATGAACCACTAACATTACGCCATTTTTATGTGCGCTTTCAATCAATACTTTGATAATATCCTTGCTGATAGATGGAAAGAACTGTCTTTTGGCCAGTTTTGAATTATACACGGCTTTGATATAATCAGCACCCTGGGCAATACGGTCCAACACAAATTGATCAACTTGCTTTGGTGAATCTAACACGGGTATTTTAAACCCATATTCGGTTCCGTGACCACCTGGGGCGGTTGCAAGTATAGTTGCACTAAATAGATCTGCTTCTAAGTTATTATCAACATTATCTCGTCTTTTCATTTTATCAGCTGTAAACTCAGGCATACTAAACATATCCAGTTCAGTGGTTACACCAAAATTCAGGGCATCAACTAAAGCATCACCATAGGCATGAGTATGTGAATCTATAAAACCAGGAATAAGCGTTTTTCCTTCGGCCTTCAATTCTGGCAATTGTGATTGATCAGGTAAGTTTTTACCGACTTTGTAAACCCTGTTATCTTTAATCATAATATCCATTTCTTCATAAATATCGTAACCATCATATAAACGAACATTTCTTATTATAAAGTCTTTACTTATATCTTTACTGCTCTCACTCATTTTAATTTTATTATTATGATGAGCTTCTTTAATCTCTTTTTGCGGTTGCGGTAACAAGTAAAAAAAAGCGACTATAATAGCCATTATTATTAATATTTTAATTTTCATTATTTCTTATCCTTTTTGTTGTATGCACGATTAGCCAATATTATAAATACGATTGTGTAAGTCAATAATACACCAATATGCAACCACAGGTTTGCCCCAACATCCATATCAATCACTTTGAGTGCTATTTGTGCCAAATGATAGGGTGGCAAAAAATTTGCTATCAATTGCATGACATCAGGAAACAAGGTGATAGGAATCCACAAACCCGAGAGAAAACCCATAGGTAAATAGATAAGATTGACAGTAGCTGGGGCACTGCTAGATTTGAGAAACAAACCTAAAGTCATCCCAATGACACAAAACGGCAGAGAACCCAATAATAATATGAGGGCAATCAGTAGCCATTGACTTCTCAGTAGCTCAACATCAGCAAATACGGCGCCCATAAAAAACAGCAACATCACAATAGCTAATGAAAATAAAAAAGTGAGTACTATCCTGGCAAAAATATAGGCCGATGCGGGCATGGGAGAAACCTCCTTGATATCAAACCAACCCTGACCACGATCAACAGCGATGCCCACTCCAAAGGAGAACAGAGCGGGGCCGATCACTCCAAATACACCATATGTGACCATTAAATAGGTTGGCATAGTTGCAGCATTCATGGTGAAAATAATACCAAAGAAAGTATAAAACATAACAGGGAAAAGTAACGTCGGAACACTGAATCCAGGCGTTCTTAACATTCGTAATGTTTCTGTTTTTGACTCCAGGAAATATATTTTCCAGAGGCTCGGTTTTAAAATATTTTGGTGTGTTGATATTTGCATAATTTTCTCTCTTATCTATTATTTCTATTTTATTCTTACTGTTCACTTTCTTTATTTAATAAAAGAAAAGCATCTTCCAGGGCAGCTCTTGTTACTGACAAATCAGATATATCATCAGTAATGGCAAAAATCTGCTTAAGTGTTTGCACCGTGTCTGTGCTTTGAATTTCATAATATTTCCCAGAACATTCAATAGTATTATCCGACTGTAAATTAACAAATTGATCTATTGAAGCCGAGCTTATAAAGCTTATTTTTCTGCTATTTATACTAGATTTTATTTCATTTGGCGTGCCTTGATGAATGATTCTACCCTGATTCAACATGATGATTCGATCTGAAAGCTGATCGGCCTCTTGCAAATAATGAGTGGTTAACACTATGCTGGTTCCCTGTTTTTTAAGTTCAGTAATTGTCCTCCATAAAGACTTGCGTGCATTAATATCCATGCCCACACTGGGTTCATCCAGAAATAGCAATCGTGGATTTCCACAAATGGACAATGCAAATAAAAGACGCTGCTTTTGTCCACCAGATAAATTTTTACTGTATTGGTTTTGAATCGATTCAAGTCCCGCTAATTCAATAACCTTATCGTATTGCATCGGAGTGGTATAATAACTTTGAAACAATTGAACATGTTCTTTGACCGTTAACATATCAGGCAAGCCTGAAACTTGCAACATGGCTCCGCACTGCCTTTTTAACTCAATGACACCAGGTTGGAGGCCAAATATTGCAATTTCTCCCTCTTTCAGGCTCAAACGCCCCAACATCATGTTAATCAACGTGGTTTTACCTGCTCCATTGGGTCCTAAAATGGATAAAACTTCACCCTGATAAATATCCATACTGACATCAATTAACGCATACTTTTCCTGAAATTTTTTGGATACATTATTAATTGATGCTATTTTTATTTGTCTGTTTTGTTGCATGATTTTCTTTTTCTATTGATTAGAGTGCCTATTATCCACGGTTGCTCACTCTGTTGTAACAGCACTTTGTCACCAATTAAACATGACATTTGTCATAAATTTTACAAGGGAAATTTACTATAGAAATGGAATAGGTCATGTTTTCCACTGTTGATCGATAATTACACCTATATTCGACTCACATCAGTTTTCTTTCACCACGATTTCCATTTCCTGACTGCTTGCCAGATTCATGGGTTTTGTAAAATATCTGCCTAATTAGTAAACAAAATTGAGCTTAATTATCTATTTGCCTGCTTTCGTCTTAAAAAACTATAAAATTATTAAAGAAACAGTAGAATTGCAGGTTCGAATAAAATTATTGATTAGGAAAAGTAAATGCGTAGTGATCTGTGTGGAAATGTAACAGAACAAAAGTTGGATCAACAAGTTGAAGTCTGTGGTTGGGTAGATAAACGCCGTGATCATGGTGGTGTTATTTTTATTGATTTACGTGATCATTCTGGAATATTACAGGTGGTTGTTGAACCAGATAATGCCGAAGCATTCAAAATTGCTGAGGATGCACGTTATGAATATTGCTTACATGTCAAAGGACACGTAAGATCACGCCCAGAGGGACAGGAAAATTCCAATTTAAATTCGGGCAAAATTGAAGTGGTTGTTGATACTTATGAAGTACTAAATAAATCCAAGCCTCTGCCATTTATGTTAGACGAAGAAGCCGGTGAAAATATCCGTTTGAAATACCGTTATCTGGATTTGCGTCGTCCTGCTATGCAAAAAAATATCCGATTACGCAACAAACTCACCCAAAGCCTGCGCCGATATCTGGATGATATGGATTTTCTGGATATAGAAACGCCCATATTAACCAAAGCAACACCTGAGGGTGCCCGCGACTTTCTGGTGCCCTCAAGAGTGCAACAGGCCAAGTTTTACGCTTTACCTCAATCTCCACAACTATTTAAACAATTATTGATGATGTCTGGTATGGACAAATATTATCAAATTGCCCGTTGTTTTCGTGATGAAGATTTACGTGCAGACAGGCAGCCTGAATTCACCCAACTCGATATCGAGATGGCTTTTGTCGATCAGGAAGACATACTTAATATGGCCGAAGGCATGATTCGCGAGACTTATAAAAAAGTAATGGATGTTGACTTAATTAATCCATTTCCACGCATGACTTATGCAGATGCCATGCAACGCTTTGGTTCAGACAAACCTGATTTACGTATTGATTTAGAGCTGGTTGATGTGGCAGATGCCTTGAAAAATGTTGAGTTTAAGGTTTTTTCTGCTCCAGCTAACGACCCCAATGGTCGTGTAACTATTTTGAAAGTGCCTCAAGGTAGCAAAATGTCACGTAAGCAAATTGATGATTATGCTCCATTTGTGGCCCGTTATGGTGCCAGGGGACTGGCATGGATTAAAGTCAATGCCAAAGAAAATGGTCGTGATGGCTTGCAATCACCGATTGTTAAATTTTTGGATGATGATTCTTTAAATGCCATTATTGACAAAACTCAGGCTGAAAATGGTGACCTGCTGTTCTTTGGTGCAGGAGATTACAACACAGTGACCCAATATATGGGTGAGTTACGTCTAAAGGTTGGTAAGGATTTAGGACTGGTTAAAGAAGGCTGGCAACCACTGTGGGTGGTTGACTTCCCAATGTTTGATTATAATGATGATGAAAAACGCTGGGATGCCTTACATCACCCATTTACCGCTCCAACATGTGATGAGGCTGAACTGCGTGAAAACCCAGCAGCTGCCATTTCTAAAGGCTATGATATAGTCATGAATGGCGTAGAGTTGGGTGGTGGATCTGTTCGTATACACAAACAAAGTATTCAGTCTGCTGTGTTAGACTTATTGGGAATCAGTAAAGAAGAAGCCGAAACAAAATTCGGTTTCTTACTTGAAGCACTACAATATGGCTGCCCTCCTCATGGCGGTATAGCCCTAGGCCTGGATAGAATGGCTGCTTTGATGTGTGGTGTTGAGTCAATCAGGGAAGTGATTGCCTTTCCAAAAACCTCCTCAGCCATCTGTAGTTTAACATCTGCTCCTTCTGAAATTTCTGAGAAAAACCTGAAGGAAGTGCATGTAACGGCGATCTATCCTGAAATTGAAGAAGATAAGGACGCTTAACAGTAAATATGATGTTACCAGCTCAACAAGCAGTAGTTTTAGTTCATGGCTTATGGATGAGCCGTTGGTCCTTTGCCTTTATTGCTAAATATCTGAGCGCAAAAGGTTATAAAGTCTATAGGTTTGGTTATGCCACAACATCAAAACCGTTTGCCTTTAATATGCTTAAACTTCAGGCTTTTGTCAATTCCAGAACTGAGGAAACAGTTCACTTGGTGGTTCACTCCATGGGTGGTATATTATCCATGCGTTGTTTACCCAAAATCAAAAAAACTGGCAAGCTTATCATGTTGGGCACACCTGTTAATGGTTCCCAGGCAGCTATTGCCATGGGGCAAAAAAGATGGTCGTCATGGTTATTAAAACATGCCAGTGAACCATTGGAGAATGGGGTGGTAGATCCTCAAGTTTTTAGGGAATCCTGTATGATTGCGGGAACATCCAGCTATATAGGAATTAGTCGCCTGGTCACAAAACTACCAAAACCAAATGATGGCACCGTTGCTCTGAAAGAAACCCAAGCCGATTGGATCGATTTACATACAACAGAAAAAACCAATCATTTTAGAATGCTTTTTCATAAAAAAATACAATATAAAATTGGAGCCTTTTTAGCTGGAAGTGCTAATTTTAACAATAACAATAACAATAACAAAGAAGAAAACAATGAGTGATACTTTAGAACAAATTTTAGGTAAAAAATGGTTTTATCAATTTCAATTGCCCAACGGCAAAGTCACTGAAAGTTACTTACCTGATGATGCTCAGGCCGTGCACACAACACGCCTGGAAATGATGGACTCTGTTCTTAATCCCATGTTTGAAGACAAGTGGCATGAAATTACTGCTGTTGACCTAGCTAGCCATGAAGGTTTCTTTGCCTGCCACCTTGCAAAAAAAGGCACCAAGGTCACAGGTCTGGAAGCAAGACAGGAACATGTCGATGATGCTAATTTAATCTCTTTCGGCATGGGCTTAGCGGATAAATTTTATTCAAAAGTACAAGACGTGCATAATATCGATGAAGCCGCAACGGGTACTTTTGATATCGTGTTAATGTTAGGTTTGATTTACCACTTGGAAAACCCCATTGGCGCCATTCGTAAAGCCCGAGCACTATGCAAAAATGTCTGTTTGATCGAAACCCAGGTCGCACCCAATATGTCTGGACAATTGGATTGGGGTAATTATACCTTTGTTAAACCCATGATGGGTTCATTTGCCATCATTGATGAAACCGAAGAAACCCATGGGCCAGAAATGAGCACCACCGGAATATGCCTGGCTCCAAGTATCGAAGCACTCATATGGATTATGCAAAAAGTTGGTTTTAAAGATGTCAAACTCATCGAACCACAAGAACATTTTTATGAGCAACACCGCTTTAAGAAACGTGTAATGATTGCTGGATACGTTTGATTATTTGCCATTAAAGTTGATTACACATGTGTGAAACGAAATAAATGACCGTCATAATCAGACATAGCGAGAAAGATGACATTAGGGCTATTAAGGAGATTTACCAAGAACCTAGTTGTTATAGCGGAACTTTACAACACCCATATCCTTCAGAATCAATGTGGAGCAAAAGACTAACAGAAATTCCTGCTAATTTTTTCAGCTTAGTGGCTGTTTTGGATGAAGCCGTTGTGGCTCAAGCAGGTATGGAAGTAAATACTCGATCACGGCGTAAGCATGTCGCCAATATAGGAATGGCTGTCAGGGAAAAATATCAGGCCAAAGGTATCGGATCCGAATTATTAAAAGCAGTGATAAAACTTGCAAATAATTGGCTCGCGGTAAGTAGAATTGAGCTTGAGGTATTTACAGATAACAAATCTGCGGTAAAACTTTACAAGAGTCATGGTTTTGCCATTGAAGGTACAGGCAAGTCCTATGCCTTTCGAGATGGTGAATATGCCGATGTATATTTTATGGCTAAGGTTGACACTTAATAATTGCATCAACATTAACCGATTTAAGCGAACACTAAGTTATGGTTAGCCATGAAGGAAACCACTGGTAAATAATTTAGATACTTTAAGTTGCCAACCTTTTATATTTTTTATGTGGATCATTAATAAATTTGGATTAATTGAGATCGAATTCATCAAACCACAAGAACATTTCTACAAAAAACACCGCTTTAAGAAACATGCAATGATTGTAGCTTCTGTTTTGTAGGGTTATACTTGTTTGAGTTTAACTTAAATGTGTCTATAGAATTATGAAAAACATTATTAATCCTTTTTTCGGCCTGGTGATATTAGGCTTGGTATTCTCTGCTCATGCAGAACAACAGTTTTCATTTAATTACGCAGGAAAAGATTATTTCCAAGATGGGAAAATTTTATGGGTAACCGAAGCTGCTAATGGTGAACAATTTCAGGTAAACATTCGAGTCATCACTGCAAAAGCAGCGCCACACTTTAATTCTGTTCAAATCAACAGTTATTTACAACAGAATGACCTGAAAATTTTACGTACGGCAATAACAGGTTACAGTGATATACAACTAACTGAGAATGCCATTTATAAAGACGTGTTATTTGCCTTGAATAACAGTGGACTATTTTCTGTAGTTGAACCCACCACTTTTGGACGGTATTTACTGATCCCAAACGATAGTCAATATCCCGCACAATGACACCTGCCTCAGGTCAGTGCTGAAGCTGCCTGGGATTTAACCGCTGGTAGTTCTAGCATTGCTGTGGCTGTTTTAGATTCAGGAGTTGAGTTTACCCACAGTGATCTAGGTAGTGGCAGTGATATATATAATAATATCTGGATTAACCCAGGTGAAGATGCATGGAGCGACCCAGAGGATCCAAACACTGGTAATAACATTGATGATGACAATAATGGTTTTGTTGATGACTGGAAGGGTTGGGATTTTGATAATAATGACAATAACGGTTCAGGTGCATTCTTTCATGGTACTGCTGTTGCAGGTGTTGTCGCTGCAAAAACGAATAATAGTAATGGTGTTGCTGGTATTGCAGGAGGAAATAACAATAAAGGCATATCTATCATGATAGGAAATGTCGGAAACAATGCACCAAATGGTGCTGTTTTAGACGATGCCATTTTGTATGCCGCCGCCAATGGTGCAAGAATCATTCAAATGAGTCTATCTGTAGGTACTAGCCTGGCGATTGATGATGCCATTACAGAAGCCTATGTGAATCAGGGTTTGCTGATAATTAATGCAGCCGGAAATAGCGGAGCTGCCTCAGTTGGTTACCCAGCATCTCATCCCAACGTAATGGCTATTGGCGCATCAAACCAGAGTGATTCGAAAGCCAGCTTCTCTCAATATGGAGTTGATTTAGAAGTCTCTGCACCTGGAGTTGATATGGTAACTACTGATCTTAATAATAATTATTTATCAACTTCAGGCACTTCATTTTCAGCACCCCTGACTTCGGGTATTGCCAGTTTAGTCATGAGTCGCCAACCCAGTCTCACTAATGAGCAAGTACGAACTATTTTACATGATTCAGCTGATAAAGTGGGTGGCTATGACTACAACCATGATGTTACTGATCCTGGCCACTCATTAGAAATGGGTTATGGTAGAGTCAATGCCCTTGCTGCTATCCAATTGGCAGATACCATGGGGCAGCCAGAATTAATATTTAAAAATAGCTTTGAAGCGCAAATTGATTTAATTTTTGCAAATGGCTTTGAATAAAATCTGACTACTGAAACATAGGCAATCATTCAAACATATCATCAATCACAACTTGCTGCGGTTTTAAACCCAACCACTGCCAGGTTTTTTTGGTTGCCTGTCGTCCTCTGGAGGTGCGCATAACGTAACCCTGTTGAATTAAATAGGGTTCAACCACATCTTCAATGGTGCCTCTTTCTTCACTCAGCGATGCTGCCAGTGAGTTGACTCCAACAGGGCCACCATCAAATTGTTCGACCAAAGCCTTTAAAAACCTTCGATCCATTTCATCCAGGCCATTTTCATCTACCTGTAGCATGGTTAAGGCTTTATGGGCAATTTCTGCCACAATCACACCATCACCCTTGATTTCGGCATAATCACGCACACGACGTAACAGCCGATTGGCGATTCGTGGTGTGCCTCTGGCTCTTCTGGCAATTTCTATGCAACCCTTTCTGTCAGCTTGAATATTCAATATCTGCGCAGAACGTGAAACAATTTCAGTGAGCTCTTTGACATTATAAAATTCCAACCTTTGTACTATACCAAAACGGTCTCGCAATGGCGAAGTTAGTAAGCCAGCTCTAGTGGTGGCACCAACCAGGGTGAAAGGCGGCAAATCCAGTTTTATAGAACGTGCCGCCGGTCCTTCACCTATCATAATATCGATTTGAAAATCTTCCATAGCAGGATAGAGTATCTCCTCAACATTGGCAGAAAGACGATGAATTTCATCAATAAACAACACATCATGTGGCTGCAAGTTTGTTAGCAGCGCTGCCGGGTCGCCCGCTTTTTCAATCACAGGTCCTGAAGTTTGGCGCATGGACACACCCAATTCATTGGCTATCACATTAGCCAATGTCGTTTTACCAAGACCTGGAGGACCAAATATCAAAACATGATCTAAGGCTTCATTGCGCCTTCTGGTTGCCTCAATAAATAGCGCCATTTGTTCTTTAACAGGTTCCTGACCTAAATATTCTTGTAATCGTTGTGGACGAATACTGGCTTCAATTATGCTTTCCTGATCATTTTCGAAAGTTGCAGATATCAATCTATCGCTTTCATTATTATGTGCCATTATTGACTACCCTTCTGTTGTAAACACAGACGAATAATTTCTTCAGCCGTCATATCATCTTTTGCCACCCGTTTTATGAGCATATTCACCTCTTGTGGCCTAAAGCCTAGTGATTGCAACGCTATCAATGCTTCTGATTGAGCCGTTGCAGGCATATTGCCAAGCTTGGCAGCACTGGCACCACCGCTACCTGGCATGGATATATCATCACCTGCCACATCACCTAACTTATCGCGCAGTTCAATGATAAGACGTTGCGCTGTTTTTTTACCAACACCTGGTATTTTCACAATAGCCGCCACATCCTGGGACTGAATCATGGCGATAAACTCATTGGTAGACATGGTTGACAACACCGCCAGAGCTGATTTTGCACCGATACCATTCACCTTTAATAATTTGCGAAATAATTCACGCTGTTGATAATTATTAAATCCATATAATATTTGTGCATCTTCTCGCACCAGCATATGGGTGATTATTGTGACCTCAGCATTATTTTCAGGTAATTCAAAAAATACCCTGACTGGCGCCTCAATTTCATAGCCCACGCCCCCCACATCGACCAGCATCATTGGCGGTTCTTTTCTTATTAAAGTTCCTTTTATTCTGCCTATCATTTTTACTCAAAATTAATTAATCATAGCCATTCTACTATTGTGAGTGAAAATATCCAACATCTCTATTCAAAGTATAAAAAAAGGACATGAAATTTATGCCCTTATCTACTGGTTTATATACTCTTCATCAATCAAAACTATTTTTGAAAATCAAATCATTTTCAAAACCCATTAATGATGTGATATTTACCTGATTAAAAGCACTACCAAGACTTAGAGGTGTATAAGCAATAGACCAGCTTTGTGTAGGAGGATAATATTGCAACACATATGAATCTCGATAACTAAACTCACCATTGTAGTTACCATCATTGGATAGACTGATTATATAATAACTATTGGCTAATAAAGTCACAGCATCTATATTTCTATAAGCACCCAATCCATCTACTACGGACGCACCATTATATTCCAGCGAATAATTGCCTGCACTATTAAACCTGATTAAATCTGATGGCAAGTACTGCACTCCATCAATGAGAGTGGCGTTAGCTACAGAAAATATTAATTCGCCATTTTCAGGGTCTAAGGTAAAGGCATTGATATTAATGTGCTTCAATGACTCTGCACTGGCATCAAAGAAAAATATAAAAGCACTGCATGCAACATCATTACAACGAATAACATCACTTTTTAAGATACTGACACCATTAATCCTGGTATCTGCATCAAAAGAAAAGTACCTCAATCCAGCGCTGTCCTTATGATAGCCATCTACACGTGCACCTCTTAAGTTTCTAATAACCGCTGGCGACTCAGTAGAATCCACCACAGCAAAAGTATCGACAACAACATCATTGTGAAAAAGACTAATGTCGTCAGCATTGATATAATCAACAGCCATGCTGTAGTTAACTTCTGTTAAATAATCACTGATGACTTGTGCTTTTAAGTTCACAGAGATTTGTACCAATATCAAATAAAATATAATCTTATAAATTTTCATCATACTTCTCCCCGATTATGGACAAGCAGAACCTGTTCCGCAAGTACTCTCATTGGTGTAATGAACACAATTATCACTTCCATTGACAACAAAGTAAACATTACTGCAAGTAATGGCTATTGCACTGAAGTTTTTATTGCCATGAGCATAACTGTCTTTTATAAAGAGATGTCCCAAAAGACCATTGCTGAACCCTGTGTCCAAATTCCTATTGGCCGAAGAGTTAGTGATCATGCCCCCAATAACAGACATCCCAAATTCATTTTCACTAACAGTCATGTTCTTAACAACATTTCCTCTGGAACTAAGAGAAGTTAATGCCACCGCCGTATCGAAACCTTTTACTGAACCATTTTTCACCACAATGTTTTTTCTGGCACTGGCACTGATGCCATTAGCCGTCATGCCACCGTTGGTACAAACAAGTGTGGTGTTATCACCTGTACATGTTCTGGGACCGATAATAGCAAAGCCATTTAAATCAAGCGTGACATTATCAGCATTAATTTCTATGATATTTGTAGTTGTTGAAGTCGATGTGATATTTGAGGTTAATTGATAACTTCCAGAACTTGTAATGGTGATTGGAAGCCCGCCTGTATCCCCAGGAAAGCAGCCAAAGTTATCACACACATCATTGATTGCAAAAACGCCATCATCAGCACATGCAATGCCAAAAACTCCAAAACCAGATAATCCCAGTATAAAAATAGCCAATAATTTTTTCATAATATTCTCCTATGATATAATATCTCACACAGTTATTTGTGCGTCTATACTATAGTTACGGGAATTTGTTTTTAAATATGACATTCAATTTCAATTATCATGCTGTTACTCTAAAATAAAACAGGAAATCCAGTTACATAAATATTTCATGTCAAAACAATCAATCACAGTATTACTGAAAAAACTATGCGAGGGTGAGAAGGACTTGCTTGATAATATTTATACACAATTATACAGTGAAATAAAAGCCATTGCGCTTAAACAAATTAGCAAACTGAATACCGGAGAAACCATTACACCAACAGTTATGGCTAATGAATGTTATATCAAGTTATCCAAACAGAATAATATTAATTTAAGCAATAAACGTCATTTCCTCAATTATCTAGCCAAAAGTATGCGGTTAATGTTAATTGATATTATCCGTGCCAAATCCAGTATTAAACGACATCATTTTACTGTCTCCCAAAACTATAGTTTAATTGAAGGTGAGCGAAATATTGATTTTGATTTATTAGAAATAGACTTGCTTCTCAAAAAAGTTGAGCGAATTAATGTAGAATATTGTGAATTATTGGAATATAAATTGATTTTTAATCTGACTTTTAAAGAAATAAGTGAGGTTATCAAAAAATCCGAACGGCAGGTTATGCGTATCTGGAGACAAGCTGTAACCTTGATTATGGTATTATCAAAAGAGAACAGAAATGATTAAGCAACAACCCGACAAGAAAACAGAGATTTGGAAACAGGCCAGTGAGGTCTATGCCGAAATTTCCGAGCTATCTGCACAGGCTGCTTTAGCACACTTATATGGCATCAAAAACATCACTGCCGATGTTCGCGAAGCGGTTATCACATTAATTAATGCTGGTTCCCAGGCGCCTCAATATTTTCAGGACAATATCAACCCACATTTTAACTTCAACATTAATAATTCTCAAAACTTCCACTCAGGACAAAAATTAGACGAATACCAGTTACTGGAAGAGCTTGGCCACGGAGGCATGTCACAGGTTTTCAAAGCCAAACGTATAAAGAGCGAACAACAAACCTTAGTGGCAATAAAAATATTTGCCCCAAGAGATAACAGCAGCGAATTACTTAATCATTTTATTAATGAACAAAAAATACTGGCAGAATTATCCCACCCACACATAGTTAAGATGCTGCATGGCGGCATGACTGATGACAAAACAGCATATCTGGTCATGGAGTTGCTGGAAAATGCACAAGCACTTGATGCATACTGTGAAGACAAAAATCTCAACAACAGGCAAAAAATTCATTTAATCGCACAGTGCGCCGATGCCCTGGCGTATTCTCACGCCAATTTAATTATTCATCGTGACTTAAAGCCCGATAATATTTTAGTGAATCACAACCAACAATTAAAGATTGTCGATTTTGGTATTGCCAAACTCATCAATAATGATATCTCAGGCAACAAAACCACCATTATGGCACTGACCCCTAGCTATGCCGCACCCGAACAAATTAACGCCAAACAAATCAGCGTCAAGACCGATATATTTTCATTAGCGGTAGTGGCATTGGATCTATTAACCGAACAAAGACCATTACCCAAAGACAGGTTACTTAAGTCCTGTGTCAATGATGAAGAACATATAGATAAAGTATTAAAATCATTATCTTCTGATAAAGATTTAAAAAACATACTGCGAAAATCATTGCAACAAAAGCCTGATCAGCGCTACTCAAGTATGCAGTCATTCGCCGATGATTTAAACAACTGGCTCAATAACAAACCTGTCAACGCCACATCACAGTCATTTTTCTACCGACTTAAGAAGTTTGCACACAGGCGTTCTGCTCTATTTGCAAGTTTACTATCATTTTTTGTCTTTCTTATGCTTGGTTCAATACTGGGTTACCAACAATATAAACAAATAAAAATTGAAGCTCAAAAAGCCGAATTTGTTAAACAATTTATGCTGGACTCTTTTGAGGTGACAGATCCCGATAAGACACAAGGGACTGATATTTCGGCTAAAGACCTTTTAAAGCTAGCAGCGGATAAATTGGAGGGAAACACAAATATAGATTTACCAACAAAATTTGATCTACTTCAAACCCTGGGACTGGCACATGGCAAGCTTGGCTATTACTCAAAAGCCATTGATTTACTCCAACAATCCTTGCTAATTAACCAAGGTAACAGCAAATCAACGGCATATTTGGCTCAGTATTTACTCCATTCCGAACGAAACGAAGAGTTAAATACCTTGCTGGGAAAAATCCCTCTAGATAGCTATGTGTCACATTTAGACAAGGCCAGAATATACAGAATACAGGCCAAACAATATGCCCTGGATTCTGAGTTTGAAAAAGCCCATGAAATGTTAAATAAAGCCATAACCCTCAATAAACCCCACAATGATCCTCTTGAAGAAATTACCTCAAAAAGGTTGCTTGCTGAGCTATATTTTTACCAATCTCAACCGCAAAATAGCATAGATATTTTAACCACCCTATTAGCCAATACCACGTTGGCTAATAGCAACACAACAATAATGGCACTAAGAAGTGATTTAGCTTCATTATATGATGAAATTGGCAACTCCGAACAAGCCATTATTGAACGACTTAAAGTCATAGAACAGCAAAGAGCCATCTTGGGCAACAATCATCCCGAACTGGCCATATCATTAAGTGAACTATCCGTGGCATATAAACACATGGGAGAAATGCCAAAAGCCCAGTCAAGCATAGATGAAGCCTATCAAATAAGCCTTGATTTATATGGGGCTAATAACCTGATCACAGCCAATATATTAAACTCCCGTGCATTGCTATTAGATGTTGATGGAAAAACGCCACAGGCCATAGAACTTATATTTGAGGTTCTTCGAATATTTAAAGCACAAAAATCCGAAAATAACATCGATGCTCTGATCATTAAAACCAACCTGGCAATGTTACTGAGTCGGGTTGACAGAAATATTGAGGCCTATGATTTGGTCAAGCAGGTATACGATTACCAAATACTCAATTTAGGTAAATCTCACTACGATACCTTGTATTCACAACAGATACTTGCCAGAACCCTTGTTGATCTGGACAGGATTGATGAAGCCATTACCTTAGCCGAATTAGCAGTACAAAATGCCCAAATTCATTTAACTGAAAGTAGCAACAATCATATTCTTGCTGGCAGCTATTATACCCTGGCAAAAATTTATCAAAGTAACAAACAATATTCCCTGTCAATTGAAAATTTTCTTAAAATCACCCAACAAAAGCTTATTAACTCTAGTGATGTTAAATATGCCATATTATTGTTTTCAATCGCAAAACTTTATGAAGAAATTGAAGACTTTGATAGTGCCAAAAAGTTTTACATCGATAGTATCAACAAACATATTAATGTATTCACAACCAGTCACACACGAACCTTAATGGTGCAAATTAGATATGCTAAATTACTCAAGTCTTATAATAAAACGGCAACTCTACAAATATTATTACAATCACTAAATAACATAATCAACGATAACAATATTGAGGATGAAACAGTACTGCTTGCACTAAATGAATTAAACAACACATGATGACTAAGTTGTATCAGTATAATTGTGCTACTTCCTTTGTATCCAGTTGCTTTAATTTTGACTCCAGCGCATCTAACTTATCTATTATTTGTTTAGAGACCTGATCCAGTATTCTAAATTTTGCTCTTGCCATTTTTTTATCCTTATCACTTATTTTGCTGGATTTACCGATTAGTTTATTAAAAAACGAGACCTTCTTTTTTTTAAACAATATCTGAAATATTTCCATATAAATGAGATGTAATTCTACATGAGGTTCTTCAATTTCCTTAAACTCTTTGAGACTTGACAAGTTTTGCCCTTCATCATAATACCAGTGACCAAAAACACAATCTGTGTAGTTAATTGGCACCTGATCTTTTTCTACTGGAATACCTTCAATCATGGCAGAAGCATGCCCTACCCAACGTTTATGGGCCATTTTTGCTTTTCTTATTTTTGTTATTATATCTTGCACACTTTATGTTGGGATTAGTAACCCCGCATTATACAAACTAATAGTAAAAAAACCAGTTGTAAATAATGTTATATGAGTGATACCTGAATAATATCAATGAGAGTAAAAATAGGAAAGGGTGTAAGTGTAGAGACAAGACAGCACTTGTCTCTACTAAATTTTAATTTATGAAAACTTTCTTCTGCCAACAACAATCATAGCTAACAACAAAACAAGTAAACCATATTGGCTCAATGTTGGGATAATTGCAGGTGGAACAAAAACAGGAGTACCTTCAACAATAAATGGTAAGCCTAATGCTGAACCACTACCACCGTCTAATAAATCACCCCAAGAACCAATGTTAGATTGCAAGGCATTACCTGTAACCAACTGACCCGTAATTGTTATTGGTGGTGCCCATGGACCAGATCCTCCAGATCCCTCGGACTGCCAATCAAGCCAATAGGTGCCTGGTGCTAAATTGATATTCACATCAACCGTACTTGCCGCAATTTGACGATTGTTTGCTGTACCAGTCGTGGCTTCTGTCACCCTCAATATATTTGAGAAAACAGTTGACGACATTATGTTTGTCACTTCATCCCCAAAAACGACATTACTACCTGGAGCTCCAGGTACGCCGTCCCATATTTGTAAATTAACTCCAGTTATGGTTGAAGCCGTTTCATTTGTTTGATAAGCAAAAAATGTAATGGTTGTAACATCCCAGCCATTTCCAGAAACGGTAAATTCATCTGCCACTCTAAAGTCGCCAGTATGCCCCGCTCCCAATGTTGTCATACCCAAGGTAGTATTTTCAAGGACACTTTCATCAGCTCCGCCTACTCCAGTTCCTGTACTGCTAATTAAAGGACCATTGTTATAAAGAACACCTGTACCGTTTGGTACTCGATAATCACTAAAGTTCATAGCAGGATTGGTCAAAGCTTCGCTGACGTCAAAAACATCAGCACTTTCTCCAACGGCAAAAGCAACATTGCTAAATACCAGTGAAAAAATCATTAATTTCAAAAATTTCATTTTCTTCCCCATAGGTTAAATTTGAACATATTATGTTAAATATTTATTAACCTAAAGTCAAATTATCTCATCTATATAAACAATATTTTGAACTTCTACCAGTTAAATACATCAGTTTTTGAATATTTTTTATTCAAAAATTCAATGAACCCACTAAACAGATTATTAATCAGCCAATAATTTATTGCGTTTTGATAGAGGCACCCACAGAAAACTGAACACCAAAAGTAGAGACAGGGCATGCCTTGTCTCTACCATTTCAGCACTGACATCATCTTGTGGTAATTGCCTGGGGGTTTTTAAACTTATCCAAAATCACATACCAGACAGGTATCAAAATCAGGGTAATAACAGTAGCAAACAATATACCAAAAGCCAGAGATATTGCCATTGGGATAATCACTTGAGCTTGCATGGATTTTTCCAATAACATGGGCACCAATCCAAAAAATGTGGTTAATGAAGTTAATAATATGGCTCTGAACCTTCTGGTGCCGGCTGCCATTGCCGCCTCCAGAGTTGTGTGTCCTGCTGCTTTGTATTTATTGATGAAATCCACCATCACCAATGAATCATTAACCACCACCCCACCAAGTGCAATGACCCCAAATAACGAGATCATACTCATGGTATAACCCGTGATCCAGTGACCAAGTATAGCTCCTGTAACTCCAAATGGAATAACCATCATAATGATTAAAGGTTGGGTGTAAGATTTCAATGGAATTGCCATCAGCATATAGATAAATAACATTGCAATAGCAAAACCTTTTGCCATAGAGACTCCTAATTCTGCCATTTCTTTAGCAACGCCTGAAGAAGCTGAAGTTACAGATGGATATTTTTTTTTGAGTTGGTCTAAAAAACCTCCATCCTGTTTGATCTCTGCCATGATTTTATTGGGATCGGTAATCTTTATGTCTGCATCACCTGATATGGTACTGGCTCTTTTTCTGTCTATCCGAATGATAATATCGCTGGCTTTACTGATGGTAATATCAGCCACACTGGTAATGGGTATTGCCGTTCCATCTTGTAAACGAATACGCATGTTATCTAAGGTTGCCATAGTTTCACGTTCTGACAGTGGATACTTGAGCATCACCTTAACCTCATCAACTTCTCTTTGCAAACGCTGAATTTCTTCTCCATAAAAAGCCTGACGAACCTGATTTGCTAAATCCCTTTGACTTAAACCTAAACTACGTCCACGTGATTTTAAAGTCAACTGTACTTCATCTTTACCTTCTTTCATGGAGTTACGTATATCAGAGACTCCTTGATATTGTTTGATTTTCTCAGCCAGCTCTGCTGATGCTAACTTAAGTTCATCTACATTTTCTGAGGACAGGATAAATGAAATCTCAGGGCCCTCTCCAGGACCTGTGAGCGAACCATATGCCAAAACTTCTGTACCGGTAATTTGTGCGACCCTTTGCCGCCACAACTCAAGCACTTCATCACCATTAAGAATAATATCTTCATCTTTAATTAATTCGACTATGATCCGGCCATCCAATTGGTTCTCTTTTACTACTGACATATGTTCTAGCACCAAACCACTTTCTTGTCCAAATTTTTGAGAATACTCTTTATCAATATCCACCATTACTTGTTCCATTTTTGCTAATGCCGCTTCTGTATTTACATCTGGGGTTCCCTCGGTCATTTTTACTTGTGCAAAAATAAAATCGGCTGTAAATGAAGGATTCATTACAAACCTCACCACTCCGTTGCTCAACATGCCGATTGACAATATAAAAATACAGATAAATACTAAAGTTGCCAGAAAGGGTCTACGAATTGCCTTATTCAATAAAGGCTGATATCTATTTTTAACAAAATGATTCAGATAATCATTGACTTTGCGTTGTATTCGCAACAAGGGGCCTGGTTTCTCAGTACCTATATCGGTTAATTTCATATGTGCTAAATGAGCT
>JAESTH010000277.1 GCA_016763695.1 Alcanivoracaceae bacterium | reverse complement strand
TGGTAATACCTTTTAACATACTAACCAACTCAGTGGCAGGTACATATTTTAATGGTACTATCCTTGTTAGAAAGTCACTGTCATGGGCCACACTAAATTCACCAATGATACCACCTGCATCATTTTCGGGTATGATTTTGTAATTGTTACCATCTTTGACTGCAGCCAAACCATTGACACTTAAAATCGACAGGAAGATATTATAAATTTCATCCTGAGAAACAGGGTGCCCCGAAATAACGGTCACTTTACCCTGAACTTGCGGATCTACAACGAAATTTTTATTGGTAATATCTGATACCGTTTCTATCAATAATCTTATATCTGCATCCTGAAGATTTAAACTATGGAGCTCATCCTGAGCACTGACAAAATTAATATTAAAAAACAAAATGGTAGTAATTAGTAATTGTTTGATTGGTTTCATTATGAGTTATCTTAATTATTTTTATTGATCCATCAGATTTTAACCCAAAAGCAGTAACAATGCTCTAAGAATTTTTGGCTCTTTATGAAATAAAGTGACATAAGCTCAGAATCGTAGCAAAGAAAAGTCAATAGTGGATTTTATTATTGTAGAAAGCTTAGCAAGGCTGGGTTGACTATTTCTGGACGCTCAAAATGTGGAATATGTCCCGCATTTTTAACCACAAAAGTTTCTATATTTAATGCTTGAGCCACTCTAGTGCTATTCGCTATAGGTAAGGTATTATCATCTTCGCCCCAAATCAGCAAGGTCGACTTATTAAGCTGACCCACTTTTTGATATAAATACAACTTATCTGGCTTGGCAAAGTTTCTTAAGGTCGATAATAGCGCATTTCTAAAACCATAATATTGCATTTGCTGGCGATACTTTTCTGGCCAGTCGGAAAATTTATCAGGGTCTTTAAAGTCAGCCAATTGACCATCTGCCGCTTTGGGCAACATAACAACGGCTGCCAAATATTCACCTAATAAAGGCACCGTCAGTTTTTTCGAGTAAAAAGACTCATGAGAAGGGTCAATAAAAACCACTTTGTTGACTTTTTCTGGATGATCCGCAACAAATTTTGCAACGATTGCTCCGCCCATAGACAATCCTATTACATCAACAGGTTTTTGAATATTTAGAGTGTTTAATAACTCAAGTAATTGTGTATCGAATAGTTGTTGATCATAATCAACATCAGGCCGATCGGAATAACCTCGACCATAAAGGTCATATCTGATAACATGAAAGCCATTGCCAACCAAAAAATTATAGGTCGGATCCCAGATATAATAAGGAACTGAAAACCCATGTACCAAAACCACCGTTTTTTCTGCACCCATATTGGTCTGCTGATAATGTACAACCCCCTGTGATAATTCAATGAAATCGCCACTGACTTTACTTCTGATTTGATCGGTTAATGGCTGCTTTTCTGTGTTGTAGATAAATGGCAAGGCTATTGTTATTATCAACAATAACAATACGCTAACTTTTATTATTTTTTTTGTGGTTAATTTCATTTTCCTATAGGTTATAATATGTCATGACCAGACTATTTAACTTACAAATCACTTAAATTAACTTTGATATTTTGGACTTTACCATTCCTTTTGATTGTTATGGTTGCATTGGGGTTTTGCGTTAAGGTTTGTTTAATAGTTAGCATATTTTTACCAGATATTTTATTGCCATTTACAGCAGTGATAATATCATTTGCTCTGAGTCCGTGTTTTTTCAACAGGTTGCCCTGAGCGAGATTTGAGACTCTCAGCCCTTGAATCGCGCCTGTCTGATCTGTGACCATACTAATGTTGCCAACAATATTGGATATTTTATTTGGATCGAATTTTTGCTGTTCAATCATTTCCTGCCAGTTACGCTGTTCTGAACCATTGAGATGTTTTAAAAATGCAGGTTTTGACTTATTACTTTTAGCTTTGCCTTTTACCCTGGTATTGATCACCACATCTTTTTTATTTAGGGATAAACGCTCGTCTCTACCATTGTGATTAAGCACCACATAATTACGGTGAATTTCTTTTAAGGTGGCTACTTTAAAAACCTTATCTCCAACCTTGAATTTTTTCTGTATGCCCTGAACACTACTAATATAAGCCATTCCTGAGGTTTTATTGCTACTACTCATGGTTCCGTTCAGGATTAAATCCAAACTTGTTTGTCCTTGATTTAATGGAATATCATAGAGTCGCTGAGCTGATCCAAAAATATGATATTGCTCAATGGAACCATTATTGAGAGAATCTTGAGAATGTGAAATACTAGATGTAGTCATGCCGCTACCCAAGGATCGACTGTCGTCATGTAATATAAATCTTACCCACAACAAAACAATCAACCCCATGATCAGCCAATTTGCTACGACTATTAATTGTTTTTTATAGTTCACCATCAATAATTTTTCTCTGTTTTTCTGCTGCTTTCAAAATCTCTTTTTCCATGTCTTTGGCTTTTTGTATTTGGTCTTGATAAGCTTTTAAGGCTGGGTCATCTTTCTTGACCTCAGTCTTCTGCTTTTCCTCAAGTTGAGAATTATTAGAGCAGGACACTAAAAATAGTATCGACAGAACCAGCATTGAAATTATTCTCATTAAAATTCATCCTCTAACATTTCCATTAAATTAGCCGAGCCACTTTGCATGGTTTTTACATGTGCTTGCGCCCTTGGCAAGATACGTTTAAAGTAAAAATCACAGGTCTTTTTCTTGCCATTATAAAAAGACTGTCCAAATCTACCACCTTTATCTGCAGATTGATACATTTGTGCCCAAAAAAATGCTAATAAGACATAACCTGAATACATGAGAAAATCAACTGATGCTGCGCCCATTTCATCCATGTTTTTCATCGATTTTTTACTTACTTCAATAATGATTTCCTGCCATTGTTGCATATAATCCCCTAACTCCTGCGTATATGGATTATCAGGGTTTTGTTGGATAAATTGATTTATTTCATCTGCTATTGGCCCCAGCGAACCTCGGTTGAATTGCATGATCTTACGACCAAGCAAATCCAGTGCCTGTATGCCTGTTGTGCCTTCATATAAGGTGAAAATTTTCGCATCACGATATAATTGCTCCATTCCATGTTCAGAAATATAACCATGACCACCAAAAATCTGAATGCCTAAGTTGGTTGCTTCCAGGCCCATTTCTGTCATAAAGGCCTTGACGATAGGAGTTAATATCTGCACCATTTCGTGTGCACGTTTTCTGGTTTCTTCATCTTCTGCATGACGGGAAAGCTCTATTTGTTGTGTAGTGAAATAAGTGAGCGCTCTATTGCCTTCTGACAAGGCTTTCTGGGTTAATAACATTCTGCGAACATCAGGATGTACGATAATAGGGTCAGCTGCCTTTTCGGGATATTTTACACCTGTTAATGAACGCATTTGTAATCTGTCTTTGGCATATTCTAATGCCCCCAGATAAGAGGCTGATGATAATGCCATACCTTGAATACCAGTGTTAAGTCTGGCACCATTCATCATGGAAAACATGATATTTAAACCTTTGTTTGCTTCTCCAATTAAGTAGCCTTTTGCATCATCAAAATTCATCACACATGTTGCTGAACCATTTAATCCCATCTTGTGTTCAATACTTGCAGGCCATACGTTGTTACGTTTACCATCCAAAAATTTTGGTACAACAAATAAGGAAATACCTTTGGTGCCTTTGGGTGCATCTGGCAGTCTTGCCAAGACAAGATGAATAATATTATCTGTTAAACCATGGTCACCAGAGGTAATGAATATTTTTGTACCACTGATTTGGTATGAATCATCTTCATTTGGTTTAGCCGAAGTTTTTAGCAAGCCTAAATCTGTACCACAATGAGGCTCGGTTAAACACATGGTTCCCGTCCACTCACCAGTGGTTAATTTTGGCAAATATTGTTGTTGCAGCTCTTTTCTGGCATGCTGTTCCAACAGTTCTCTCACACCATGAGTCAAACCTGGATAGTTAGACCAACCAGCACAATAATAACAGTTAAGTTCACCAATAATGGTTTGCAACCAGTATGAAAGCCCCTGTCCATCATAATCAGGGTTGCCATCAAGACTACTCCAACCACTTTCACAGTAGTTTTTATACAGCTCGACAAATCCATCTGGTGTAGTCACATGCCCATCTTTGATACGGCAGCCCTGTTCGTCAGCATTTCGGTTCAATGGTGCTGCAAATTCAAATAAAAATTTTGATGCCTCTTCAACCACTGTTTCAAAAGTCGCTGCATCTATATCAGTATATTTAGGTATTTTCTGATAGTGTTGCTCAAGATTAAATAATTGTTCTGCTAAAAACTGAATATCTTTAATAGGTGCTGATATCATTGCCATGGTTACTTGTCTCTTTTCATCAATTAAGGCCAGCATTTTATCAAACAAACGTTTGAATAAACACATTTTCTGAACTTTTTGCCAAAACTTCCTGTCACAAATATTAATAAAAAACAATTTGGAGTTTAGTTATGTTGGACAAAATACGATTTTCAACCTCATTCATTATTGCCTTGATATTTACTTTTATGTGTTTTATCGGTATGTCATTGTTAATCAAGTCACCCACGTATCAGAAACACAACCAAATAGAAATGGTCAGCTTTTCTAAAGTCAACGATATGAAGTCACCAGATATAACTAAAAAGCCGAAGGCATTTGAAAAACCCCTGAGAAAAGTTGTTAAACAGCCTCCTGCTGCACCAAAACTGGATATCACTGCCAATCCAAATAGAGAAGCTGTTCCGATGCCCAAAGGACTGGCCAAGATTGATCCAGCTGATCTAACCAGAATTAATTTACCCGCTCTAACCAAACTTGGACATGATGATGTTTATCTTGATAACAACAAAGATTTGGTGCAGTTATTTGCCATTCAACCCATTTATCCTCCTATGGCTGCACGCAATAAAACCGAAGGCTGGGTAAAAGTTGAATTTATTGTCAATGAATTTGGTAAGGTAACCAGAGCCAAGGTGATAGATGCCAAACCAAGAAGTATTTTCAATACTGCTACGTTAAAAGCCATTTATAAATCAAAGTTCAAACCTTTGATTGTCGATGGCATACCAGTGGCACAAACTGCAACACAGACGTTTGAGTTTAAACTTGAGCAGTAATGTATAAAGTTCTTAAATATATTTCTCTCATGGTATCAGGCTTTTTTGCTATAACATTAATTTATTCAGGAATGTATATGCTAATAAAGCCACCTATTACTACAGAGGGGCACAAAAGTGTTGAGAACTCTGTTTTTGCAGGTGGCTTTATGTTTTTTGATAATAAAGATGATGACGGAACTTTTGTTTATGCTTTTATTCG
>JAESTH010000028.1 GCA_016763695.1 Alcanivoracaceae bacterium | reverse complement strand
TAAAGATATTGCGGCCAATATTTGTGATCCAAATATTGACAATGATAATGACCCAATAACAAATCCACATGTGTCAGTCCCTGACTACTCATATGATTTAATAACTGGGTTATGGCATGGTTGGCAAGGCCCATATATCAATGTCATCGCAGATTTAGATGGCAAACACCGTTATCGAGATGGTTGGGGCAGTGAGTCAATTATTGTTAATCAGGACACGGCTAACTTTGGTTGGAAACATTTACCCCAGGCATCTGGGGATTTAATCTTGCAAAGCAGGGGATTGGATAATGTTCAAAACCCCGTTACCCAAACACAATACAATCAGTTAGATATATTCGAAAAGGATTTCCCCGCAACTTTTGCTTCAGGATCAGCGGGCATTTATACAGACAATCCGCTACCCATTATAAGCACTCATGATTACCAGCACAATATTACTAATATTGTGGTCAGATTGGTGAATACTGATATTACTACCAGTAAACCGACTCTAGCCAATGAAGGCCTATGTGTGGTTTTGTCTTATGTGGAAGATGGTGTAATTAGCAAAATTGCAACGGTCATTAAGACGATCAACCAAAATACGGTAGGGAGTAACAGCTCGGTAGCCGTTACTTTCTCTTTAGCAACAGCAACAACAATAACCACTGGCCATGTGGCATTTCAGGTCAAACAGGAAAATGCCGGAGCCTGTGGCGTGGCCGCAGGCACTGCATATGGTCCATTCGCTAGGGCACAAGTCGCAACAATTGCTTCAAGGTCTACACCGCCAATCATTCAATGGGTTATGCAATAATGACAAAAGAAAATAAAATGTCTGAAAAATTTAAGGGCTTAACTCCACTTGTATTGGTGTTTACTCATGATTATTTCACTTTATCTGCCGCTTTGGCTAAACGTCATACCGGTGAAATAATCAGTCAGGCATATTCTACAAATCTTGATTTGGAAGCAGCACTGGAAGAAGTTTTACAAGACTTGCGAAGTTCAGGTTATAGATTGCCAAAACGAGCATTTATGGCGGTGAGTTATGCGGTATCAGGACTGTTTGAATTGCCCGTCGACCCTAAAAAGCCACGGCCAGATAAACAGATGCAAGAGCTGGTTCGTTATGAACTCGAAGCTCATCTGGCTGAGTTTAAAGATTTGTGGAGTATCGAGGCCGTCACTCAAGGACGCGGCTATATCAATCAACAACAAAGAACCACAACGTTACAATTGTTAAATGAAAAACGCAGCAGTGGTCATGCTGGTTTGGTTCGTTTTAGCGATATTGCGCTTGAGCAAGGTTTTATTAATGTACATCAGAGAGATGAAGTTTTGGATTTGCAAAACGAAATGACAGCTGATGATGAGCTACTGGAATGTGGATGGCAACCACAGGTTTTAGCACAACAGGATGCCCCTGATTTACAATATTGGTATGGTGCCGGTATTGACCGGTTAAAACGCAATGCCTGGGCACGACGTTTTCGCCATGATGGAATTAAGCTTGTTAATTTCTTTCCTATAGAAGAGATGGGTATACCTTCAGCTTCGGGTCACATTGAAGAACATCAGGCTATTTTAATCTTCAATATTGGTGCAGAACAAGTTCATTGTTTTCGAGTAGAAAAAGACCAATGGAACCAGGCGCAGATTACGGCAATGACTTCAGAGCAAACAGAAGGGCTGTCAAACATAAATATACTCAGTGAAATTGGCTTGAGTTTATTAACAGGGTCAGTTGAAAAGATTTACTTACAATTTAACCATAAAGAAAATAAACCATCCCAAGAGTCACTCGAACAATTAACTATAAAATTCGACAAACCCACTCAATTGTTAACAGGTTCTGATAACAAATTGATGACTCCATTAAGCCTGCTGGCTCAATTAGTTGGGCAATACAAACAGGATAATTGCCTGATCGCTATTGCTGCCGAAGATCCTGGGCCACCCTTATGGAAAGATATCAGTTTTTTACGTTATGCTATACCAGTTGTGATAATACTTGCCATGTTGTGCAATGAAATATACACCAGTTACAGTATTTGGTCTTTAGATAAAGAGTTGGTCGAATTGAAACTAGTGACCAGAAAACAAAGCCAAATTAACAGTCAAATGTCAGCCGTTATGTCAGTGAAAAATAGAACTGAAACTGAAATAAGCACACGAGAACAGGAGTTGATTCAGTTACAAAGCGAAATTGAGGCCGGTGAGTTATTTCAAAGTCGCACAATGCTTGCACATGATTTATTAAAAGTTATTGAAGAATCAGTGAATGTTGAAATCATGTTAAATAGTATAACCGAACCACCGCGTAGTAAAAACCCTGGATTCCATTTAAAAGCCTGGGCGGTAAGTGAACCAGCGGCGGTACGATTTATCAGTAAGCTTAAACGTAATTTAGGAGATGTATCCTATAAGGTGGTTAATGAACTAAACCAGGCAGATAAAAATCGTTATGGTATGTCGGGGCAAAGTATAGACTTGTGGTTGATACCAGATGCAATTACCAAAATCAACAGATCAAAAGGAATTTAGTCATGCATAAAATACTTAAAAAATGGCGACGCTTAAAAGACAAAGAAAAAAACCAAATCATTATTTTAGTTTTGGCTTTACTGGTAACTATATATGTCTTTTTCATATTCTCAGTTGGAAGTGCAAAATTGCAATGGAGTGAAAACATGGTCAGTCGCCAAAAAAATAGAATGGAGAATGAACAACATAATATCAATGCCACCATCCCCGCTGATATTGGAACCTTGCAAAATACCGCTAAACGCCTGACTGATGAGGTGGCTTTAGCACGCAGGGAAGTCATATTTTATCGCAATAGGCTGGCTCCTATTGCTGATTCGGATATTCTTCAAAGTTTACGGGTGGGTATAACTAATCTGGCTTTAGCATCTGGTGTGATCGTGACTTCAGCAAAACATGGTGGAATCAGGCGAATAAAAGACGATGAAGCGCCAGCAACGGGTGAACAACAGACAGCGCTGGTTAAAAATGCATTCCGCAGACCTCAGATTGCCTTGAAAGCGAGTGCTAATTTCACACAACTAATCAGCTTTTTAAGTGCTTTACCAGATTTGGAATATGATGTTTCAGTAGCACGTATGAGTATAAATGTCAAAAAGCAAGATTACATCAATTATAGAAATGAGGGCTTTAGAGCCTCAAATAGTTCTCACTTGGAAATAGATTTGTTGATTGTATTATGATTGATAAGACTGATTTTTTTACATCACTATTTGGCAAAGAGAACAAGTGACCATGACTGAACAATTGAAAAAAGTACTGTTGAGGTCTCTGTTAGATCGCTGTTTGGAGTTACATGCCTCCGATGTTCATTTGTCCACTGGTTTAACACCCATATTCCGTATTCATGGCAGCTTAAAGCCCGATGGTCATCATTGCTTGAATGCCAGTGAAATAGCTTCAATAGTTTCATTGCTGTTAAGTGAAACAAAACAAAATGAGTTGCGAAAAAATGGACATGTTGACCTTGGTTATTCATTACCGAATAAGGAAAGGTTCCGGATAAATATATATTTAGAACTGACTAAAACAGCCATTGCCATAAGGCATTTGGATAACTGTTTTAAATCAATGCAACAATTACATTTGCCACCTCAATTAGAGTCTATAACAGATTTTAAACATGGCTTAGTTTTGGTTTGTGGCTCTACTGGCAGTGGTAAGTCAACCACTTTAGCAAGCATGCTGCATGCAATAAATAAAACAAGAAAGTGCCATATTTTAACCATTGAAGACCCGGTTGAGTTTATTCATGAAAACATAAACTCGATGATACATCAGCGTGAATTGGGTACAGATGTTAGTAGCTTTTCTAGCTCTCTGCGGGCATCATTGCGACAAGACCCTGATGTTATTATGGTTGGAGAAATGCGTGATTTAGAAACCATGAAAGCAGCATTGACTGCGGCCGAAACTGGACATCTGGTATTTTCAACTTTGCATACAGGTGACGCTGTTGGTGTGGTAGAAAGGCTTATTGGCAGCTTTCCTGGTGATGAACAAGTGGTTGCCAGAACAAGGATTGCATCAGCATTAAAAGCGGTCATTGCACAACGTCTTATCCCCGTTGAAGATGGCAATGGCAGAGTGCCAGCAATTGAGATATTAATTGTCACCAATGGGGTTTCCAATTTAATCGCCTCTGGTAAAACTTCACAAATATATTCATCAATGGAAAGTGGTAAAGCAGAAGGTATGCAAACATTGGAACAATCTCTGTATTCAATGGTTAAAGATCATTGGATAAGCAGGAAGATGGCATTGACTTACAGCAAAAACACTTCAGCATTAGAGAAATTATTAAACAGCAATAACAGATTGGGTGTAGGGAGGAAGCATGGCTATTAAAGAACAAGATTTAATAGCCGCGATTGTTGATTCTGGCTTGATTAGTCAGGAAAAGTTGATTGATGTAAGGCGTGCAGCTAAACGTGATAGAGAAAAGATAATGGATGCTATCATGCGCGTGCAACGCTTTCCTAAGAGTGCCTACTTCCAGGCTTATGCAGAAATGCATAACATTCCCTTTGTACAGCCGGGTGAAATTAAAGCCGATTGGCGTGTATTAGACAAGATGTCTCTGTCACTCATGCAAAGACGCAAAGCCATGCCGATTTTGATGAAAAATGGCAATACCTATTTGGCATTGTCAGACCCTGGTGATGCGGCATCTCAGGAAGCCATTTTCCGAGCCACAAATGTGCAAATACCAGTTGCTATTGCTGAGCCAGAATCATTGGATGCGGCTATTGCAAATATTATGGGCACAAACGCAGTGAGTAGCAGTGATGAAGTGGATTCAATTGCCTTGCTTGACGATATTATGAAAGATGCTTATTTGCGTCGTTCTTCAGATATTCATATTGAGCCAGAAAAACTTAATACACGTATTCGTTTACGAGTAGATGGACAATTGATTGAATACAAAAGACGCCTAAATCAACATGAAACCTCTAGCCTGCTGAATCGCATAAAGGTTTTGGCGAGTATGGATATCTCTGAACAAAGAGCGCCACAGGATGGTGGTTTTGCCTATTCGGTACAGGATTGGAACATGGATGAAACTGATTTTCGTGTTGCCGTGATTCCTACTCGTTGGGGTGAACGTGCAACATTAAGAATTTTAGGACAAAATTCTGGAGCCATAGCCCTGAATAAATTAGGCATGCCAGATGAAATTTTGTCAGAATTTAGACAGGCTCTATCTAGTCCTCATGGCATGATATT
>JAESTH010000019.1 GCA_016763695.1 Alcanivoracaceae bacterium | reverse complement strand
TCGGCAAGGATGCTATCGATCAGCATGATGTAGTGATTATGCCACCTGGAAATAGTCGCTTTCTCAAATAGATCAATGTCGTATTCAAGGTATCCATGTAAGCCGTTATCTGATTGTTGTAGATTTAACACCAAATCAAATCGTGATCTGTGGGACTGATAGAGCTCACTTTCTAAGGTGATGTCTTTCAGTTTCCCGGAACTCTCAGGTGCGTTTTGCAAAGAGAACAATACTTGAAACAATGGGCTGTTCGATAAACTCCGTTCGGGTTGCACGGCCTCTACGATTTGTTCAAAAGGAATATCTTGATTCTCATACGCCCCAAGGATAGTTTGTTTCAAGCTTTGTAGGGCTAGCAAAAAGTTTTTCGAGGGCTCTACACTGTTTCGAATCACCAAAGTATTGACGAAAAATCCGATGAGGTTTTCAAGTTCGAGATGACTTCTATTCGCTACTGGCGTACCGACAGCAATGTCATGTTGGCCACTGAGTTTGGCAAGCAACACCTGAAATATCGTCAACAGTGTCATATGTAAAGTGACACCATGGGTTTGGCTGAATTGTAATAGTTTCTGTAACCGTTCACTGTCAATATCTACAGGAACTAGGTCACCCTGAAAACGCTGTTTGGCAGGCCGAGGTTGTTTTGTAGGTAGATGTAATAATGGTGGCAAACCGCTTAATTGTTGTAACCAAAAGTCTAATTGGTTTGATAAATATTCTGGGTTAACATTTTTTCTTTGCCAATGGGCATAATCTGCAAACTGAACTGGCAAGGGTGTAAATACAGGTACAGTCTTATTTAAGACAGCATTGTAATTTTGCGTGATTTCATTAATAAGGACACCCCATGACCCTCCATCAAAAACAAGGTGATGGAATGTGATCAATAAAATACGTTCATCACTTGCCAGTTTAAGTAGTTTCACTCTTAGCAGAGGCGCTTTTTTAATATCAAACTCGTTCTGTGCTTCTTGTTTTACCAGTGTGCTTATGTCTTGATTCGAAACAGATTGCTCAGTTATTGAAAAGCTAACATCATTTTCAATATATTGGAATGGCTGACCATTTTGGAATTGTCCATTTTGCAATTGTCCATTTTGTGATTGCCTATTTTGCGTTCGAAAGCTTGTTCTTAAAACTTCATGACGCTCAAGGAGTTGCTTAAATGCTGTTTCAAGAGCTTTTGAATTAAGGTCACCATGTAAACGGTAAGCACCAGAGATATTGTATAAATTTTTATTGAATTTGAGTTCATTCAGCACCCAAAGACGATTTTGTTGCAAAGAAAGCGGAATAATTTCACTTCGATCTACTGGAACAATAGGGCAACTAACCTTTTGTTCAATTTGTTTGATCCGTATAAGTTCGCTTAACTTGCTTATTTGAGTGGCACGGAAAAATTCTTTTAAGCTTATTGTCACTTGAAGTTCAGATTGTAAGTGGGCAATCACTCTTGCGGCAAGTAATGAATGCCCACCTAATTGGAAAAAGTCCACATCATTGATGGGGCACTCGATTCCAAGTACATTTGCCCATGTTTTTGCGACTAATTTTGTGATGTGATCGCCGACCAATTCTTGCTTTGAATATTGGTGGTTCGGCAGTGGTAGAGCCGACTCATCTATTTTGCCGTTGGGTGTGCGGGGAAAGTCTGATAATTGAATGATTGAAGCTGGTAACATATATACAGAAAGTTTTTGCTGCAAAGCAACCATCAAGAGTTGTTCTTGTAGTGGCTCTTCCGCCTTGAGACTCTTTTTGACATAGGCCAGCAACAATTCCTGCCCTTGGTTACTTTTTCGGTTGCACACATAGGCAGTATCTATGCCTTGCAATGAAACCAATTCCTGTTCAATTTCTGCCGGTTCTACCCTGTAACCTCTAATCGTCATTTGACGATCACTGCGACCAAGTATTCTGATAAAACCATCGTCTAGCAGCACCCCAATATCACCTGTCCGATATCCTTTGACTCCTGATTCGTGAAGGAAAAAAGCTTGATCATTGGAGTGTAGGTAACCTTTTGCAATGCCATCACCGATCACTACTATTTCACCAATTTCACCAATACCTGTGGGTTTACCATCAGGTCTTAATGGAATTACCTGAGTGCCAGATAAACCGATGCCAATAGGGACAAATCCTTCATTAGTTTTAGAATCGATAGGACAATGATAGCGAGCTAAGCACTGCTGAGTTTCGGTGGTACCATATAGATTATACACTTCTGCATTGGATACATTTTTTAGCTCTTGAACTAATGACCAGGGCAGGGCTTCACCCACGCACATAACTATTTTTAATTTTTCAAATTTATGGGCTTTATCCAACAGCAGTACTGATAACATTGCTGGAGTTAAATTGGCGTATTCGATGGCATTGTTTCTGAACCATTGACCGAGTTTGACCGATTCAATATCGTCAGGTCCTGGAATGCAAATATTGCCTCCTGTACCAAGGGCCAGAAAAATATCTCTGTGCAGAGGGTCATGTCCTAGACCAGAGAGTAAGCTAAATTTCGAACCTTTTTTGAATGCCAAATTTCCATCACACCAATTGAGGTAAGCACGCTCCAGTCCTCGGTGAGTTCCTAGCACCACGCGCGGGGTACCAGTTGTCCCAGAAGTAAATGCTAAATAAGCTGTGTCTGATGGCTTAACTGTAAACTCAAATAATTCGATTTTCTGCATTTCACAATCGATTTTTTTCGGATCGCTCAGTGTTAATTTCTCGTCATTGAGATAGTCTGACAAAGCCTTTGGTACTACAGAGCAGCACTTTATTATGCAGGCTGGCTCTATGGCGGTTATTCTTGCCTGAATGGTACTTGTCGGATAGGTGCTGTCAAGCACAACGAACACGCCCTTAACTTTTAAAATTGCCAATATAGCAATAATTAGGTCGGCGTTTCTGTCAGCATAAATTGCAATGACATGCCCTTGCTTAAGCCCTTGTCTGATTAGCCCATGTGCTAGATTATTGGCTTGTTCAGAAAGGTTTTTATATGAGAAAATACCGTTATTGTCAGAAATGGCTGTCAAGTCTGGGTTTACAGCCACCTGATGATCAAAATATTCGATAACACCTTTATTACTGTGATTGGGTGACTTTGAAGCATTTGATTGCATTAATGATTTCGCCGTTTCAGTAAAAAGACTCCAACTGTTTACTGAAGCTTCTGGTGTGAACATGGCTTGTTGTAATGCTATCTGATATTGAGTTAATAATTCCTGTATTTGCGAATATTGGTAGTTTGCGGTATTGAAGCGAGC
>JAESTH010000276.1 GCA_016763695.1 Alcanivoracaceae bacterium | reverse complement strand
CTAGCTCTGCTCCAATTAAGTCATCAGAAATATAAACCCTAAATTTTTTATTATGTAAAGCATGAGCCACTTCATGAGCGAAAGCTTCATTAGTGGTAGCTACCGTAACTAATGTGGGTTTTCCTTCGGCTACATCTTTGGCAAAAGATGGTCCCGTAACCAGAGCTATGGGGGTGTTTTTACCCATGATGTCTTCAGCGACTTCATGTAAAAAACGACCTGAGCCAGGTTCAAAGCCTTTGGAAGCCCAAGCCAAGGGACGATTTCCAATGTGTGGTTTAATTTTTTGTAAAATTTCAGCAAAAGCATGAGATGGTGAAACGACCAAGATGGCCTCAGATGCTTTTATTGCAGTTTCCAGATCAGATTCTAAAATCAGCTTGTCTGGAAAAGTGACACCTGGAAGATAAGCTTCATTACTACGCGTATTATGCATATCTTCCATGTGTTGAGGGTTCCTTCCCCATAAGTAAGTAGTGCCGTTTCGTGCCATTTGCATAGCAAGAGCTGTACCCCATGAACCAGCACCAATTACCGTAAATTTCATATATAATTACTGCTTAGTTGCCGATTCGGACTGTTGTTGAGCCTGTTGCATTTGTTGAGCATATAATTGATCAAAATTCACAGGTTGTAATAATAGTGGTTGGAAACCGCCATTCATAACCATGTCAGAAACCGTTTGACGTGCATATGGGAATAATACTCCAGGACAGTATGAACCCAATGTTTGATGTAAGATACCTTCATCAAAGTTCTTTAAGCTAAAGATGCCAGTTTGATGAACTTCTGCCAAGTAAGCTGTTTTTTCGTTTATTTTACAAGTAACAGTTATTGCCAAAACAACCTCATAAATATCATCAGTTATTTTTTTAACTTTTTGATTAAGGTTCATTTTGATTTCTGGTTGGCCTTGCTCATTAAAAATGTCAGGTGCATTAGGTGTTTCAAAAGAAACATCTTTCACATAAATTTTTTGTAAAGACATTACTGGTGCATTATCTGCCTGAGTAGCCGCTGTTTTTTTTTCTTCAGTCATTATTGACTCCATATTTTTAAGTTAGATGATATTGAGAATTAAGTTATTCTCTCTTTTTTTTATTTTTTGACTATTGGCAGTTTTTCATTTATCCAGCTATTTATACCGCCAGTTAAATTGAATACATTCTCAATACCCGATTTTAATAAATATTTACAGGCTGATTTTGATGACATGCCACTTTTACAGTATGTAATGACTGTTTTATCTTTAAATTTATTAATAGCCGTTTTTCCTGAAATCAGATCGGCTAAAGGTATATTAATAGCGTTAACAATATGACCTTGCTTATGTTCGTCAATTGTTCTTGTGTCAATTAGCACAGCATTTTTGTGATTGACCAATTGTGTCAATTCACTGGCATTAACATTGGCGAAGGCTTGCATTTTTTCATTCAAAAATATAATGATGTATAAAAAGAATACAGCCATAAAGGCAAATGATAACATTAAATGATTACCAATAAATTCAGCTAATTGTGACATATAGTGTTCCTATAAACTGTTAGCCTCGTTTATATGGATAAAAATACCAATTTCAAGTGCTAAGTAAATTTTTATTGTTTAAAAAGTGGCAAGCATTCTATAATAGTGCTCGAAGGAAAACTATCATTCTATTGCGGAAAATGTATTTTCATGAGGATTTTCTTAATATTCACTTACATGGCTAGCTATTTTTATAAAATTATGAAAAATTCTAACATAATACTCCTTTCTTGTAATCTATTCATGCATTCAGTACAAGTTCCTTTTTCAGTATTTCCCTCTTCATGATTAAAAGATCAATGTTTTTTCTGATTCTGTTTAGTTTTGTGGCTATTGGTCAGCCTCCTAATGCGAAAAGCCAACCCAAATCGGAAATTGAGCTAGAAGCGAATATCGCCAATATTAAACAAAAATTACGGGTTCTTAAAAATGCCCTAAACAAGGCTTATGGTGATGAGCAATTGTTGCTTGGAAAGTTGGAGTTACAGGATAAGTCCATAAGCAATGTGTCCAAGCAAATTGGTAAAGGCAGAGAGCAGTTGCAGTCTATACAAAAGCATATTCAACAAACAAGTGAAAAAATTGAGCAAAACTCCAAAAGAATAGAAAAACAAAAAGGACAAATAGTTGATTTACTTAAGTTACAAGTGTATCTCAATCATGATAAAACTTTAAAAATGTTACTCATTGATCCTAATAATGGTAATAGTACTCAAACAAAACATCAGATAAAATACCTGCAAAATCGTTTGTATGGTTTAATTAAGGAAGTGGCTTTGCAAATTAACGAACTCGAACAATTTAAACGTCATTCTATCTCGTTACAAGAACAGGAGACAATTAAACAACAAGGCTTACTCGTACAACAAGATGATTTACAACAACAAAGAAAGCAGAGATTGAGTATTTTAACGCGCTTAAAACATGAGATTGCCAAATATGAAACACAGGGCGAGAGTTTAAATAAAGATCAAAAGCGCTTGCAACAACTATTGTCAGAGATACAGGTTTTACTTAGTGATTTGCCCAAAAGCCTGGGCTCAAACAAGCCTTTTAGAAAGTTAAAAGCCAGAATGGACAGGCCTGTCGTTGGCCAGTATATTCGCTCTTTTCACTCAAAAAGGTCAGAGAATACTCAGTGGGACGGTGTGGTTATTGCTGCCAATTTAGGTGATAGCGTTAATGCTATTGCTTATGGCAGAGTGGCATTTGCGGACTGGTTACGTGGATTTGGGATGCTGGTTATTTTGGATCATCAGGATGGTTACATGTCTTTGTACGGTTTTAATGAATCAATCAATGTCGATGTAGGAGATTGGGTTGATAAGGGGCAGGAAATTGCCACAATAGGCAATAGCGGCACATTAGCGACACCTGGTCTTTATTTTGAAATAAGAAAAGATGCCATGCCGCTTAACCCTAAGATATGGGTTAAATAAGTGTCTGACCGAAAAAGAATAATCTTCTGCAGAAAAGCTGAATTTGGTCAAAACTCTCCATGACTTTCGTCAAATAGCCCGCTATTTCCCTCAAACCATGAAAAATTATTGCCTCAAACCAGACTTTTCCTCGTTACGATTGCTTTCTCGGTCAAGCACTAAATAGTACTATCTATTCAGCTTGTTTGTGTTGTTTGATGTTGTTTTTTTGCTCTATTAATTCAGTCATGTTCCAATGGGCTTTTTTTGCTAGTTTCATGGCTTTAGTTATGGCTTTTTCTGCTTCTGAATGTTTGTTTACTTTTGAAAACAATAAAGCTCTGGTTTGATACCAATCGGCTGTCTGGGCAATATTTTTGGCATAATTATCTAAATACATGAATGCTAAATCAATATCTTTAAAAGTACTATTCTCTTTCTCGCTTATATATTTTGCATATTTGATCTGTCCAATTAAGGAGCCATTCTCAGCAGATTTATCTAGCCAGTATTGAGTTGTTTTTTCAGAAATATTGTGTAAATCATTATTCCTTAGAAGGTGGTAAGCCAAGTATTGAGCCTCTATATTATTATTTTGTGCTGCTCGTAATATCCAGTCCAAGCCTTTTTGTCTATCCTGTTTACAACTTTGTCCATAATAAATATTTTCACCTAATCGAAATTGTGCATCAGCTAAACCAAATTGAGCTGACCTGAATAACCATTTGTTAATGGTCTTTTCACTAACTCCACCACCATTATTTAAAATCGTATAATATAGATTGGTATATTGATATTGGGCTTCGAGACTTCCTGATAGAGCTGATTTTAATAAGGCTGCAATCTTTCGTTTCATTTTTGAGTTGATAAAACCAATGCCATAGATGCCATACTTTATTCTATAGGAGGTATAGAACTCATGTGCTAATGTGATTTTATTATTGCCTTGATAAGCATCATAATTTTGTTTCGAAATAAAGTCAATTGCAGATGGGGCGAATAGCTTATGCGGGTACTGGTGAGTTATATTGATGTCCCTAACAGAACCATCAGGATAAATATTGTAGGATAAATCCACCCAGCCACGACCACTTTTTTTCAGTGCCTTTTGCGGGTAGTCGACTTTTTTCATTGAGCTTTTGTTTGTTTTAAACCAAATAAATGTTTTTTGAGCTTCTTGTTGGGAAATGGCTTCTTTTTCAACAGGCCCTAATAAAGTTTCACTTTGTTTATAACCATATAACTTTATTAATGTTGAGCCATCGGCTTTAGCTGTTGCCAAATCTTTGGGGTTGAGGTCTTTTTCGACTAATTTTAAAAATTGTTCTACTTCTGGATCAACCGTTTTAGCCATCATTAGCCAGGCATAAGCGTCGAGCGTATTTTTTTCAACTCCTTGTCCTTTGAAAAGCATGATGCCCACATTATATTGGGCTCTTACATTGCCTAATTTTGCCAGTTTTTGGTATTCTTTAAAGGATTGTGCATAATTGTTTTGATCAAAATTATTTTGCGCATCTATTATATTTGCATTTGCAATTGCAAGAAACAGGCCAAGTGCCAGTGTTAAAATATTTTTCATAGTCAAATCTCCATAGTAAACAGCTATGATAAATTAAAAGCATAAAAAGGTAAATAATCTGTGGTGAGATTGTTTATCAAATTACAAAATTTCATTGCAGGGTAAATAATAACTAGATAAATTTTGTATCAGTAGTAAAATGTGCAAATTATTTAATATACTTATTAATTGTCATGACGGAAAAGAACGTTTCAGAAAATTTTATTACCCAAATTATTGATACTGATTTAGAATCAGGTAAGCACCAGGATATTGTGACTCGCTTTCCACCAGAGCCTAATGGCTTTTTGCATGTTGGACATGTGAAATCCATTTGCTTGAATTTTGGTTTGGCAGAAGATTATCAAGGAGTGTGTAATTTACGTTTTGATGATACCAATCCAGCAAAAGAAAGTGTTGAATATGCTCAGTCGATTCAGCGCGATGTTGAGTGGCTAGGCTTTAAAAGGGACAAAGAGGTGAGGTATTCATCTGACTATTTTGATCAGCTATATACTTATGCACAAGAACTGATTGAAAAGGGTCTGGCCTTTATTGATGAACAAACGGCTGAGGAAATTCGTGAAAATCGAGGTGATTTTACGCACCCAGGTGTTAACAGTCCCCACCGGGGGAGACCCCGTTCTGAATCAATGGATTTATTTCGGCGCATGAAGGCGGGTGAATTTGAAGATGGTAAAATGGTTCTTCGTGCCAAAATAGATATGCAATCTGGCAATTTAAATATGCGTGATCCAATCATTTACCGCATTAAACGGCAACATCATATTCGTACAGGTGATAAATGGTGTATTTATCCCATGTATGATTTTACTCACTGTATTTCGGATGCACTAGAGGGTATAACCCATTCTGTCTGTACTCTGGAATTTGCAGACCATAAGCCATTATATGATTGGGTATTAGACAATATTTCAATTGGCTGTCACCCGCATCAAATTGAATTTAACCGTCTTAATCAGACATTTACCATCATCTCGAAAAGAAAGCTCATTGAGTTGGTTGAAGAAGGGGTCGTTGATGGTTGGGATGACCCACGTATGCCGACGGTTTCTGGCATGCGTAGAAGAGGTTACACACCGCAATCTATTCGTGAATATGCAAAAAAGAGTACGGTCACTAAAAAGCCGTCCATTATACCGATGAGCACGCTAGAGGATTGTGTTAGACAAGAGTTAAATACAATAGCTCCAAGAGTGATGGGTATATTAAGACCTTTGAAGGTAGTGATAGAAAATTACCCCGAAGGTGAAAGTGAAATGATTGTGGCTAAAAATCATCCCATGGATGAATCTTTTGGTAACAGAGAAATTCCATTCGCCAGAGAATTATACATAGAGGCTGATGATTACAAGGAAAATGCCAATCGTAAATTTTTCAGATTTACCGAAGGCAGAGAAGTTCGTTTGAGATATGCTTATTATTTAACCTGCCAGCGAGCCATTAAAAATGATGCCGGTGAAGTCATAGAGTTGCGTTGCACTTATGATCCAGAGACCAAAGGTGGCTCATCACCAGATGGACGCAAAGTCAAAGGCACTATCCATTGGGTTAGTGCACAGCATGCAGATGATGTGGAATTACGCTTATATGATCGTCTGTATAATGAGAAATCACCAAAAGGTATGGATAATTTAAATGATAATTCTCTGGAGATATTGGAGAGTGCCAAGATTGAGCCCAATATAATTAATAATTCAGAAGGCATACGCTATCAATTTGAACGCATGGGTTATTTCTATAGAGATAAAATCCATGAAACCAATAAACCTATATTTAACCGAATTGTAACCCTAAGAGATTCTTGGGCAAAATTAGAACAGTAACTAAAAAAATATTATGCAAAAAACAGAAACTATCTGGCACAACGGTGTGCTAAAGCCATGGGAAGAAAATACCACACATGTACTCACGCATACCTTACATTATGGTGGCGGTGCATTTGAGGGTATCCGATTTTATAAAACAGATAAAGGCCCAGCAATCTTCCAATTAGAAGCGCATGTGCAAAGATTAATTTATTCTTCAGACGTATTGGGAATGAAACTGGGCTTTTCTCAAGGGGAAATTTCGGATGCCATCGTAGAAATGGTTAAAGCCAATGGTCTAGAGGCTGGTTATATACGTCCTATTAGTTATTTTGGCTATAAAGAACTGGGTGTTTCTGCCAAAGGTAACCCGGTAGAACTGGTTATCGCCAACTGGCCTTGGGGTAAATATTTACCACACGATATGGTCGATATCAAAGTCAGCAAATACAAGCGCATCAGTCCAGAAACAACGGTTATTGATGCAAAAATTTGTGGGCATTATATAGGTGGGATACTATCTGCCATTGAACTGGATGGTACCCATTACCATGAAGCTTTATTTATGGATCATGACGGTAATATTGCGGAAGGTGCTGGTGAAAACTTTTTCATCGTAAAAGATAAGACCTTGTATACACCATCATTGGGACATATTCTTCCAGGTATAACGCGTGCAACCATTATTGAGATAGCCCAACATTATGGCTATAAAGTTGTGGAGCAAAAGATTACATTAGAGCAGGCTTTAGAGGCTGATGAAGCATTTTTCACAGGTACTGCTGTAGAAGTGACTCCGATTAAATCAATCAATGACGAAGTCATAGGCAAAGGAGTGGTCGGTGAAGTGACTGAATTTATCAAGCAGACTTATGATGATGTTGTGCATGGTAGAAATGAAGACTTTATCAAGTATCTGACTTTTGTTTAATGGTATAGTATAAATTTATAGTTACGATCAATTAAAAAAATCTAGAGAGGTACCCTTCGTGGGTACCTGCTGTAATGATCTAATAAACTGCTAATTTGTATAGATGGAAGTTCTTTTCTTTTTTTTGAAAAGTAACTTGGGGACTTTAGCCGTACCGTTGAAGATTAGGCTGAATAAAATACCACCGATAAGTCCATAAATCATGGACCAAAGATTGAGAGGGATGCCTGGTTGAAATGCACCTAAGGTGCCTTTGGCAATGTTCATTCTTATATTTGTTGTTAAAAAGACCACTTTCCTTAGTAGTTCTTCTTCTTCAAGAAAGCTGATTTCGTTACTCAGTACTTTTACATCAAATTGAGTTTCTTTGATATTATTACCCGCTTGTCTTACAGCAGGGTCACCAGATTTCATAAAACCGCTAACCAACAAGTTTAGATTTCCATTAAAATTATTGTCAGCAATCAATTGATAATCATTGAGTTGCTGTTGCTTTGATTCTGCATAACCACCAATTCGTTGAGTATATTGATCAATAAAATGTGGTAATTGTAGAAACACAATAACACCCAGGGTAAAAAAAATTTTATCTAAAAGGTGTTTGAAAATCATTATTCTATCCGTTCAAGTTATTTAACCGCGAAACATTATTGCAGATATTCGGCGGGTAATACAGTTAAAGTCTGTTTAATTAATTTTTCTGCAAAACTTATGTCTAAATCCTTTACATCTTCAATATTTTCACTCAGTTGTGCCAAAATTTGGGATTGTACTGTGCCGCGTGATTTTGCCTGTGCATAAGGAATGTGATGAAACATGACCATGGAATACCTGGGGATGAACCAAGAGGGAAACTGTTTTTCCAGTTCAAAGGCAATGGCTTTTTTGAGATGAAATTTGGGATCTCTGACTGAATCACGCATTTCTATATAGTTTTCTAAAGCCATATCAGCAATGGCATTGGCATTGTCTTTTCGTGCCTCAGTATAAACGGTCATCACTTTTCCCCAATCACCATTATACTTATCCAGTAAAGAATTGAGTTCAGAACAATCTTCAAAACCACAATTCATGCCCTGTCCATGAAAAGGAACCACCGCATGGGCTGCGTCGCCAATCAATAATGCATTTTTATAATTCCACTGCTGACAGCGTATGGTACCAAGCATGCCGGTGGGATTAGCAAAAAACATATCGGCTAAATCTGGGATCAAAGCTGCTGCATCTTGAAATTTAGTATCAAACAGCTGACGGACAGACTCTTTGCTGGTTAATGACTCAAAACTTAACTCGCCTTCATTGGGTAAAAATAATGTCACAGTAAATGAGGCATCAAGATTAGGCAGAGCAATTAACATATATTCACCTCTGGGCCAGATGTGTAATGCATTTTTTTCAATCAGAAAATCGTCAGATTGACTGGCAGGAATGATCAGTTCCTTATAGCTGTGGGTTAATAAATCGAAGCTGACTCCTTTTATCCCGTTTTCTTCGAATGATTTGCGTACATTGGAAGGTGCGCCATCAGCACCCAATAAAATTTCAAAGAGGTGTTGTTTATGAGTTTTGTCAACAGTATTTTCTAAGGTAATGGTGTTGCTCTTGTAATCAACAGAATGCAGTGACTGCTTAAAATGGAATGTGACATTGCCAGTTGCTTCAGCTGCATCTCTTAACAGACTGACTAAACCGCCACGCGAGACTGAATAAATCACCTCTTCATCCTTTTGCCCATAAGCCTGATATTGTAAATTGCCATCAATATCATGCAACATACGCCCAGTCATGGGAATAAGTAAGTTTTCAACCTTATCCATGATACCAACCTGTTGCATGGGTCGTATGCCTCTGTTTGCCAGTGCCAGATTTATTGAACGGCCTGCTGAAATGCTTTCTTTACGAATATCTGGCAGTTTTTCAAAGACATCAACCTTATAACCACGGCGCCCCAAAAATATGGACATTAATGAACCGACTAAGCCAGCTCCTATCATTGTGATTTCTTTCATGTTATTAAACCTCGTTTAAACTGTCTTTTAAGATGGCTACAAAATGATAGGCATCAGTATATGAATTATATAAGGGCACAGCTGCAACACGAATGACATTTGGGTGGCGAAAATCACAGGTAATACCACGTGCTTCTATCCGGTCAAAGATGCTTTGACCATCAACCCCTTTAGCTTTGACTATCAGCGAAAGTTGTGCACCTGAATTTTGTGGTGATTGGGGGGTGATAATCCCAATCTGACCAGGTAGCTCCTGCTCCAGCAGTTCACGCATATAGGCTGTTAATTGTATTGATTTTTTTCGTAATGCCGCAATGCCGCCAGCTTGCTTAACCGTATCCAGTGATGCCCGAATGGCTGCCAGTGAAAGTATAGGAGGATTGGATACCTGCCAAGCTTCGGCACTTTGCATGGGTATAAAGCTGTTCTCCATCTTAAATCTGGTTTCTTTATCATGTCCCCACCAGCCGGAAAATCGATGTAAGTTCTTGTTGTTGTGATGATTTTCATGGACAAAACAGCTGGCCACTGATCCTGGGCCTGAGTTTAAATATTTATAGGAACACCAGGCAGCGAAATCTACATTCCAGTCATGTAGTTTCATTATGATGTTTCCAGCAGCATGGGCTAAATCGAAGCCGACTTTACAACCCTTTGCTTGCCCGGCTTTGGTAATAGCTTGCATATCCAGTACTTCGCCCGTGTAATATTGAACCCCAGGTAATAAGATCAAGGCAATCTCATCTCCCTGATTTTTAATTATTTGTAAAATATCTTCAGTACGTAAAGTTTCTTCTCCATCTCTGGTTTTAGCCAATAACATTGACTCTTGTGGATCAAAACCGTGAAAATTAATTTGAGATTCTACTGCATAATGATCTGATGGAAAGGCGTGATCTTCAATCAGAATTTTGTTGCGTTTTGTATCTGGTTGGTAAAAGCTCACCATCATAAAATGCAGATTAGCTGTGAGTGAGTTCATGCAGACCACTTCTGAGGGTAGTGCACCAACCAATTTGGCAGATTCATCGGCCAAAAATTCATGGTAAGGCATCCACGGATAATCACCAGAAAAATGGCCTTTAACGCCGAGTTTTTGCCATTGCTTCAATTCATAGTTTAAATATTCTGCAGTGCGCTTGGGTTGCAAGCCCAGTGAATTTCCACACAGGTAAATTTCATCATCACCATTTTCCTGTTTTGGTATATGGAATTCATCACGCATGTGTTTGATAGGGTCTTGTTTATCCAGCTCTTGAGCGTATTTTAGAGAAAATAAATTATTCATAATTTGACTTCGTGTAAAGGGTAGAGAATAGGGCGACTGGGTGCTGCATCCAGCCCAAAAGCTGGAATTTGTAAGTTTAAGCAATAGTAACCATCAGTGATAGAGGCATCTACATATATCATTTCGGTAATGGTTCGATCCAGTATTGAATCATCTTTGATGAGGCGTGAGTTAGGTTCAATATTCCAGTAAATATGGTGGTTACTCAAATGACCATCATCATACATTTTATCAATTGAGGGCATATCAACCAGTAAATGTGTAATGTTTGATTGTGCCAACCAGCTTATTGCTTCATGGGTAAAAAATGCAGGTTGATTGTTTTGGTCATAGACACAATTGAGTTTATTATTGTCATTTGGTATTGTTCGAATGACCAAGGCTTCCAATTTGTTGAGTAAATCAGCACTAATCTGAGATTTTAAACAAGCTAAATCAATGACTTTGTCATCGTTTTGTAGCTCAGGAAGGTAAGAATCATTAGTATCAGTGGCCAATATTGGTGTAAGAGATATTAGACGGCATGTTGCAAGGCTGGCCGCTAAATTATCGCCAATGGCTATCTTCTGGTGGATAATGTGTGCTACTGATTCTGTGTGGGTACCATTGCAATGAGGAACCATAGTGATGCTATCGACATTACAACTACCTCCTTGTTTGGTATCACCAATATAATCACCAGCTACCAGTGGTTCTTTGGTTGCGCTATCAGCTCCAAAATGATTGGGTTGTTTATCATTAAATTTCAGAGGAATAGCAATGCTAAAGCCCTGACTAGAGTCTATTTGATAAGCAATTTCGGCAATTGAGAAGTTTAAAATCATCTTGTTTATTTAACCCAGAAAAATTTCTTTGTTTAAATTAAGCCACTCCAGCGCGCTGCCATGCAATAAACGACCAGTGGTCTCTTCTGAGTAGTTCATTGAATGAATTAACTTGCCTGGTTCCAATTCACCCAATGGGAAAGGGTAATCTGTACCCAATGCCAGTTTATCTTCGCCCATTAAATTGATCAAGTAATTCAACATGTGTGGGTCATGCACCAATGTGTCTAAATATATCTGCTTGAGGTACTTACGTGGGTTATGTGGGTTGTCAACGGCAACCAGATCAGGTCGGACATTAAAGCCATGCTCAATTCTGCCAATTGAGGCTGGGAAACCACCACCGCCATGAGCAAAGGCAATGCGCAAATTGGGTAGACGTTCCAAGACACCTCCGAAAATCATCGAGCACATAGCCAGAGAGGTTTCAGCTGGCATGCCAACTAACCAGGGTAACCAGTATTTTTCCATTTTGTCTTTACCAACCATATCCCAGGGATGGATAAAAATAGCTGCGCCCATTTGTTCGGCTGCTGCAAAAATATCAAATAAATGTGGATCATTAAGGTTCCAGTCATTGATATGAGAACCAATTTGTACTCCAGCCATTCCCAGGTCATGTATACAGCGTTCTAACTCCTTAATTGCCAGTTTGCTATCTTGCATGGGCAATGTGCCTAGCCCAATAAATCTTTTTGGGTATTTGGCAACAACCTCGGCAATGTGATCATTGAGAATTTGTGATAAATCATGAGTGTGTTCTGCTTTTGCCCAATAGTTAAACATCACAGGCACAGTGGATAGTACTTGAACGTGTACGCCATGGCTATCACATTCTTGCATACGTACTTCTGGCGACCAGCAATTTTCTTCTATCTCTCGAAAAAACTTGCCATCTATCATCATGCGGGCGCATCCACACTGGTGATGATCTAACTGTAAAAAGCCACCGTAGCCGTATTTTTTTTTCAGATTGGGCCAGTTTTCTGGCAAAATATGGGTGTGTATATCAATAGTAAGGTGATTGCAGTGATTTGTCATGGTGGTTTCTTATGATTGTGGTGAGGTTTGAGAGAAATCCAACTTGTTCTCTTTAGGCATCACGGTGCCACATTGAGTACAAGTTCTGTTTGCTTCGCTTTCCAAAAAGCGTTCAAATACGGGAAAAAAGTCTTTCTCAATATCGCTTAAATGAAAATATTCTTCATAGAGTTTATGATCACATTTTTCACAAAACCACATCAGACCGTCTTTTTCTCCTTTCACTCTTTTGCGTTCAACCACCAGTCCTATTGAATTGGCAAACCGCACGGGTGAGTGTGGTACTTCAGGAGGTAATAAAAACACATCGCCAGCCTTGAGTGGGTAATCAACCTTTTCACCATTCTGTATGGTTTTTAATAGCATTTCACCTTCTAGTTGATAGAAAAATTCTGGTCCTTCTTCCCAGTGGTAATCTCGACGGCCATTAGGTCCACCAACCACCATGACAATAAAATCACCATCAGCAAAGACCTGTTTGTTGCAAACAGGTGGTTTGAGCAAATCTCTGTGTTCATCAATCCATTTATTAAAATTAAAAGGGGCTATTGGTTTTTTGTTCATGATTTATTCTCGATTGTGGCAATACATTTGAGTTCGATTGCAATAGGCGTTGGCAAACAGTTAATTTCGATGGTGGTTCTACAGGGCTGATTATCAGCAAAATATTGGGCATAGATTTTATTATAAATTTTAAAATCATCTTTCATGTTGGTGAGAAAAACCTGCACATCAACTAATTGATCCCAGCTAGAGCCCGAGGCTTCCAGTATGGTTTTTACATTGGCAAAAACGCTGTGACACTGTGTTTCTATACAATAGTCACTGATCTCACCTTTTTTATCTAAGGTCACACCAGGAATTTTTTTTGTGCCTCTCTGTCTGGGGCCAACACCAGATAAGAATAATAGCTCACCGACTGTACGGGCATGCGGATAAGAACCGACAGGTTCGGGTGCTTGTGTAGAGATTATTTTTTCACTCATAGAGTTAACTCGTTTGTTTAGATAAAAATAGTAACTTGGGTACAACAAATAGATACAGGTGCTAAGCTGTTAAAAGAGGAGTAATTTAGTTCAAAATCCATTTGCAACCAGTACTACTGGCAAAGATTGAACCTGAAGATTTTTTGTTGTTTAAAAAATACATGTTTTATTTTATACCGATAGTAACTCTTTTTTCAAGAGGCTGCACTGATTATTTATTAACAGACTAAAATCACAGTTAAATAAGTTAACAAAAGTGCTTCAGAGCCTTAGGATTAAGTATATCTCAGAGTTTGAATGTGACATCAATGCAAGCTATTTTTAGGACAATTTCATTCATTGTGAAAATACCCTTTATTATTTAATATTCAGCCATATATTGATTTCCTGTGGCAGTCATTGCCCTAAATTTACTAACACTGAAGTATTATAATCATGAAAAAAATATACCAACTAAATTTGACAGAAAATTTAAAAAATCATTTAGAACAAATCTTGCAACAAAAGAAGTCAGAAATAATTGATGCTAAAAAAACTATTGAAACATCGAAATCAGTATTGCTAAAATTAAGAGAAAAAAGCCAAAGCGAGCAGGTGACTGAAAGTGCTGAAAAACTATCTACCATAATAGAAATGATTGAAGACAAATCATGGGATATGCGAGAAAATAATCGTAACTATGTTTTGGCAGTCTTGTCATATTTTAATGAATCAAAGCAAAATATTCCAAAATCCCTTCCTGAACTGGGTGTGTTATTCGACACCATGATGATAGACTTGGTTGCGGAAGAATTAACCCATGAACGGGATTCATATAGTGACTTTAAGAACTTTGTTAAAGCTTATAAAGAGTCTCCATTGTATAAAAACAGTGATATTGAGCTGACTCAGGAAGAATGGGTTAAAACACGAAAAAAAGAATTAAGAGATAGGTTGAAACGCCGCAGAAGAAGGGACTCAAAAAGAACGGGGTTAAGAGGAAGTAACTTTACTATAGTATAAATTTATGCTCATTGTATTAATCCTGCAACCTAGTACAGCACATTTCAATCTAAACCTATTTATTCGTAGCGTGGCTCACACTTCATCAAATACTGATAATGCAGTCTACCAGCAAATAGGCTTAGACTGAATTTACGGTATTATACCGCAGGGTTAATATGTGGCAGGGTTGATATATTGTATTTTTGACGAAAATCTGGTGAATTTAATAGTTTTTATATTTCATCAAAGTTATACAGAAACCTTTTTATGGTTTTATGTATTATTTAGATTTATTTTGACTCGTGGTAGTAGGTCAGGGTATTCTTACCTCCTATGAAAATCCACCATTTACAAGGTTATATTCAAAATATTTATCTGGTTGAACAAAACGATAGTTTAATGTTGCTAGATGGTTGTTGTCGATGTGACATAAATTCACTCAAAGGGTATATCACTCAAGAGCTTAATCGACCAATTACAGATTTAAAAGTCGTTGTAGTGACTCATATGCACCCAGATCATGCTGGCGCTGCTGATAAATTAAGACGATTAACAGGATGCATTATTATTTCTTCAAATAAGCATGCCACATGGTATCAAGGTATTGTTGGTCTCATTATGTTTTTAACAGATCTGGTCCTTACTTTGTGGGTTGCCAGAAGAATGGGGAAACCCATAAAGAATGTCTGGTATCCACGAAAGTTGAAAATAGATTTAATGTTAAATGATGGTGATAGTATTCCTGATTTTAAAGAGTGGATTATTTTAGAAACTCCAGGTCATACCAACTGTGATCTTTCAGTATTGCATCTTCCAAGTAAAACAATATATGTGGCAGATTTAGTCATTAAAATAAAAAAAATGTTCATTTCGCCCTTCCCGATTTTTCATCCAAATAAATATAAAAACTCATTGAAAAAAATTGATACACTTAATGTAGACTCTCTTTTATTGGCTCATGGAGGAGAGGTTGCTATCAAAGATATGCAACTGCTAAATTTGATAAAAGGAATACCAGATAAACCGAAAACCCATTGGCGTGCTACCCGAAGTAAAATTAAAAAATTATTAGACAGGTTTTAGCATTTAACAATTTATTCATCAGAATATCCGGCTTTAATAGCTTTGATAACTAAATCTGTGCGATTTTTTGCAACGAATTTCTTAAAAAGTGCTCTTAAGTGTAGCTTAACAGTGGTTTCTTCGATGAAGAGTTTTTGTGAAATGACTTTGTTGGGTAGGCCCTGAAATAATAATTTTAAGACCTGCTCTTCTCTTTTGCTTAAACCAAAACTATTTAATTCAGAATCATTTATTTTAGATTTGAGTACAATGTCAGGGATGTATTTAGCACCACTGATGATCATTTTTAGTACCGAAACAAGCGCCTTTCCGTTCATTGTTTTTGGAATAAAGCCCCTGGCTCCATAGGCAAAACTTTTTTTGACATCATTATGTTTGATTAGTCCAGAGATCATGACTACAGGAGTTTCAGGAAAATCAGTAATCATTTTTTTTATACTTTCCAAGTTACACATACCTGGCATGTACACATCTAAGAGTACCAAATTGGTGTCTGGATTGTTTGACAGGATTTCATAAGCCTGATCAAAATTGGAAGCTACCATAATGTCAGCATTATGATCATCTCTTTTGATAAGGGTTGAAATTGCATCTCTGACAAGATCATGATCATCGGCAATGATTATTTTCATAGGTTATCCTGCATATCTCAGTATTTAATACAATAACATAGGCTAAATATATCAGTCAAGGTGAGAATGATCTATCCTGACTATTTCATACAATCGGTAAAAGTTAGGTGTTATTTCCTTATATTTCAGATATTTAGGTTTACATTTTTGCTAAATGTATTTTTGCAAAATATTTATAATTTTATCACGGCTTGCTGGTTTTTTGATAATGTGATCTGCTAATTTTAGGTGGGGATTAGATGCCGCACCATCAATATGGCCTGAATGAATAATAAAAGGAATTAATATATTTTCATCACGTAACCTTTTCAATATATCGGTTCCATTCAATTCAGGCATAATTTGATCACATAGAATAACATTCCACTTTTCTGGATTATCAAGAATCTGTTGTAAAGCTTCTTTACTGGAATTGATGTAGTTGGATTTCACTTTATTTCTGGCTAAGAACTGATGTAACATTAAGCCAACTTCATCATCATCGTCACTATTAAAACAATATTATCATCTTTGTTATATAATTTATCATTAATCTTAAGTGCTGGTCGTATTTCTCTACTTTTTTTATTCATAGGGATGACGATCTCACATACGGTTCCGAAATTTGGTTTAGAATAAATTTTAATACCTCCAGCGTGTTCTGTGATAATGTTTGCTACACTATACATCCCAAAGCCACTGCCTTTTTGGATACTTTTTGTAGAGAAAAATAATTTAAAAACATTTTCAAGTATACTTTGAGGCATGCCCTGACCATTATCTCTTACCGTTATTTTCACGCACGGCTCTACAAAAACATGTAATCCTGCAATAATTGAATAGCAATCCTTGGGCATAAATTGATAAATTTTACAATTGGGTTGATTAATATCCAGGGAACGGTGGTACTGGCTTTTAACTTGTATAGAACCTTTTTTCGTAGTTATTGCATTTCTCGCATTTGAAAGTAAATTCATTATTATCTGGTTCAATTGTGATTCGTTTCCCTCTACGAATAAATTATCAACATTATCCCTATAATTGATTGTTACTTGATCTTCGAGAGTTGGTAAGGTTAAATTGACACATTCCTGCAGAAGTTTGTTAACAGAAACACTTTGATGAACCTGTTTTTGCTGGTTACTATAGTTAAGTATTTGTTTAACTAGGTTTTCGGCTTTTTCGGCAGCAATCATTATCTTATTAACAGAGTTTCTTAAAATGGGTTCATCAGGAATATCTTCATCAAGAAAAGAGGCATAGCCTTTGATTGCTGCGATTATATTATTAAAATCATGCGCAATTGTGCCAGACATTTTACCAATGGCTTCCATTTTTTGAGCATTTAATAATTTCAATAATAGGTTTTGTTGTTCCTGTGTTGCAGCTCTTACACTTGTTACGTCCTGATGGGTACTGGCAATAAAACCCTCTTTGCTCATGTGTATATGTACCGAAATGATTTTCCCATTAAATAGGTTTATTTCGAAAGAACAGAAATTATCACCTTTTTCTAACATCTGTAAGAAAGCAGGGTGTTGAATGTATGGTTCAAATACATTGCTAAGAGTTATGCCTCTATGAAACATATAAGCCCATTCTAGATAGATTTTTTTTAGTTGTCCATTACATAGAATGATTTCATGTTTCATGTTAGTTAATAACAATCCCTCACTCATACTACTCAGGGCGCTTTTTAAAATGTTTTCACTGTCCTTTACATCAAGGAGGGTCTGATACAGTTCACCTGACTTTTCTTCAAGTAGAGTTTCTGCATCTTTTCTGGCTTGCATTTCCCGTTGTAATTTTCTTTTTAAAATATTGATTTCATTATTCATTGTCTTTGTAAGGTAAATAGTGCTTTATATTCAGGTGGGGTTGAACGGTCTGTCATTTCAATAGTGACATCTTCTTTAAAATAATTGATGCAACCACGAATGATACCATACCATAAATGTGTAAAGGGTCGGGATGAAACATAGTGTAAAGTTAATGATTGTCCATCTGCAGACGAAACAACAGATAAGGTAGGTAACTCTGCGTCAATGTATAATTTTTTTACTTGTCTGTTAATATCCTGTTCAAGATGGCATAAACACTCAAAACTATTGCTATAATCTGTTTTTAAAAAGGAATAACTATTAATCATTGATTTAAAAAACACGGCACCAAATTCTTCAGCGAGAATATTGGGGTTAATGTCTTTATCTTGACTAATATAATTGAAGAAGGCAATAAGTTCGGTATAAGGGTATTTGCCAACATTTGTGTAAACCCCATTCGAAGACAAAGGCAAGGAATTTAACATTTTATCTACAAATGCTAACCCATATTTTTCTTCTGAAAACTCAATAAAACTTCTAAAAATAACACCTTTCATTTAGTTATATTCATATCCAATCTTTTTAGTATAACATTTGTTACATCAGACGTAGTAGATCATTAGTATAGTTATTAACTGAGCTTTTGATTATTTTGATAAGCCGTTTGATACATGTGTATACAAATGTGAAAACATATGATCTTTTAATAAAAATTTCTGTTCGCAATGACAGTTGGCAATCGCTTGATAACAGGTATTATAGAGACATAAACAATGTGACAGCAAGAGAGAATATTATGAAAAAGATACTGATTATAGATGACGACCACGACCTCTTATACATTATGTCAAGATGGATGGAAAACCTTAAAAATTGTATGGTAAAAACGGTTGACAATGGCCCTCAGGCAAAACAACTTATACTTAAGCAGTCATGGGATCTGATTATAACTGACGTATACCTCAATGAGTGCACCGGGTTGGAAATTGCCAGATTAGTTAAAAAAGTGAATCATAAATGTCAGATTCTCATGGTTTCTGGATATGCCAGTACAGATGTTTCTATCAGCGCCTTAAATATGCATGTTCAGGCTTTTTTGTTAAAACCTCTCAATAAAAAAGATTTTTTAGATAAAGTTGTTGAGCTATTAAATAAGGCCAATCAACGTGGTAACAGAAAAAGGATTTTAGCAATTGGTGCTCATCCTGATGATGTGGAAATTGGTTGTGGTGGCACCCTCTTACGTCATAAGCAAGAGAATGATGACATTTGTATATTGACTCTAACAAATGGAGAAAAGGGTGGTCAATCAAGCATGAGATCATTGGAGGCGAAGAAAGCGTCACAAATTTTGAGTGCTCATCTCACATTTGGGGGTTTAGTCGACACTAAAGTCAGTCATGGTTCT
>JAESTH010000275.1 GCA_016763695.1 Alcanivoracaceae bacterium | reverse complement strand
ATGCAAATGTACTGATTGAGATAGATAATATAACTGACAAAGAACGGCTTTTATATAACCATAAATCTCGCCATATTTTTTTCCACAAGGTATTAAACATGGCCAGCTCCAAGAGTATTGTCGGTTTTTATTATTCCATCTACAATATTTATGGTGCGATTACTAAATTGTTGACAGACAGGGTCATGGGAGACCACAACGATGGTTTGTCCTTGCCCATTTAAGCTCTTAAATAGTTGAAAAATATTATGTGCAGTGACCGAATCCAGGTTACCTGTTGGTTCATCTGCCAAAATTATCGGCGGCTTATTAGCCAATGAACGGGCAATGGCAACGCGCTGTCGTTCACCTCCAGACAAGATAGCTGGAAATTTATTTTCCTTGGCACTGAGTTCAACCATCTCCAATAACTCACGTGCCCTTACTTTTCTTTCGTTACGGGCAAAAACACCACAAAAATCCATAGGTAGGATGATGTTTTCCAGCACTGTCAGGGTTGGAATTAATTGAAAAAACTGAAATACTAAGCCAATATTGTGCCCTCTCCAAGCGGCCAATTGATCTGATTTAAACTGTGATATATCTATATCATTGATAAGAACCTGACCACTAGATGGTTTATCAATAGCAGACATCATGTTTAGCAGGGTAGATTTACCACTACCAGATTTGCCAACTATGCTAATAAAGTCTCCTTTATTAATCTCTAAATTTATATTATTTAAGGCTGAAAATAGGTTTAATTCACTGTTATAGTCTTTGTAAATATCGATAAGCTTAATAATTTTGTTCACCATTGTTCCTATAGTTTAATAGAATAATGGCTTATTTTAGGTGGTCTCAAACACCTGTTCGACCCAGCCGATATAGTGAGACCGATTAGAAATAATTAATCTGTGGTATGGCTGAGACGTCTTTTGTATTCCGATGGCGTTTGTTGGGTTGATTTTTTAAATAGGCGATTGAAAGTTGCCTTAGAATTAAAACCCACCTTAAATGCAATGCTTAGTACTGTGGCTTTTTGATTACTGGGTTCAGCCACCTGCTTTTTAAATTCTTCTAATCGATAGCTGTTTATAAAATCATAAAAATTTGTGTTATTACCGGCATTAATCACCTGAGAAAGGTGGTGAGGTGAAATATTCAAATTATCTGCTAACATATTGAGGTTTAACTCTGGATTAATATAAGGCTTATGTAACACCATGTATTTTTTTAGCCTTATTAAATTGTCCTCTATATCATGCTGAGCTAAACTCGATTTTTTATATTTCGGAATCTTTTGAGTCAATGGCATTACATCTGTTGATGTTAAACTGGTAATAATTTCTGGTTGGCGTAAAATTCTATAAACAATCACATAAATAATCAATGAAATAATGATGGCTAAAAATTTATTCACTGGCAGGTAGACCATGCCATGATTGAGCAGAAACAATACTGTAATTGCCAAATAGCACAGTAACAGCGCGAACATGCTGTGTGTCACCCATGTTTCGTTGATCCTTTCTAGGCTTGAGCACGACTGTTTCAATTGCTGCCTGTATAGATTTAATTCTTTTTTACAAAGAAAATAATAAAGCCACAACTGCATATAGGCGGTAAAAGACAAAACCATAATTATAACCGTAAACGGTTTACTGATGTACAGTGATTGTTGGCCTTTACTTAAAAAATAAACAAAGTAAACAGTATAAAAAATAAAAGGGAGCATATGCAGCAGTTTTATCTTAACGGGCATTTCACCCTTGTTTAATTGATTTAAATAGAGAAACAGCAAGGGTCCAAATAACAGCTGAAAAGGTTCAGATATATGCCCTACTGGTGAATAATATTTCGCCAGCAATCCATTCAATAAGGAATTTAATATAACGCTTAAACTCAAAACAAGTAGAATCACTGCCAAAACTCTGCGGTTTCTCATCGCACCATGGCTAACGCGAAAAATCACGACGGCAAGCAATAAAGCGATGACTATGCTTGATGCTGTTCCAACAACATAAAAGTGGTTTAATATTGCATTTTTCACTATTTTATAATACTTATACTTAAAACCAAATTGCCGATTTTACTATAGAATCGAAAAATAAACATCACTTTTCCATATAAGTAACTGCACGACAAAGGTCGCTCAATTTATGCAAAACCATTGGTAAATATCACATCTGGTGTTGGCTGACCGTCAATACTGAAGAAATCAGAAATACGGGTTACTTGAACCATTTTGCTGCTTAATCAGTCAATCCGGATATGAATTAATTTTACACACATCTGAAAAACATGAATAAGCAGCAAATAAAAAGGTTGTCAACTGTTAAAGGGTTGAACAGTGCTGTCCTGCAAGCTGGGTCAAACGCTTAATATTTAAACTACCAGAAGCATATCCCTCTAATGATGGATGCCAACTGACCATACCATTGTTTTCATCCGTAAATTCAACAGACATTGTTCCCCATGGTTGTTGGCTTACATCACTTGACTGAAAAGCTGGAGGGAAAAATGCCCCAGTGGTGATAACAGTACTGAGTTCTGTGACATCTCCACTAATTTCCCCCTGGCCCAAAAGCCAAATGGGCTTGCCATTATCGAAGGTGAACCAATAAACAAGCATGTGATCTACACCATTAATTTCGATGACTTCAACAATAAAACCGTGTCCATTTTGCTCAGGGTCATACCAGGCACCACTGTGGCATGCCTGAACTGCATTATCTGATGATGAACTAATAGTGGTTAGCTTGGTCATTTTCATTGACGCAGGTGTAAACTCACTACCATCTTTAGGATTCCAACTGATACCCATGTTACTGCCATCTGCAAAAACCACATCGAGATTACCCCAGGGTTCACTCACCACATCCGAGCTATTAAAGTCAGGAGGAAAATCCGCTCCACTTTGTTTGCTTAAATCGATACTCACGTGATTACCTTCAATATGACCATTACCAACCAGCCAGAACTGTTCACCCTGGTGGTAAACAAACCAGAAGGCTAATAGGCTATCGTTTTCCAGAACCTGTAGAATCAAACCATGACCACTTTGCTCTGAAAGATACCAACTGCCACTGACTTGGTCATCAATTTCATAACCATTGATACCTTCTAAATCACTGAGCGGAACTTTCCATGCACCTCTTCCAAAAGTAAAGGCAAATAAATTGACTTCATCTTCAGATTCATCAATGACAAGAAACTCTACTATCACATTTGAGAAGCCTGTATTTTCTACAGCCCAATGCAAACCACCGTCCAAAGATACAAATACACCTGACTCTGTGCCTATGTATAATTGTTGTGTGTTTTTGGGATTAATAACCAGCTTGTGTACAGGGAAATCGGGAAGCTGTCCTTCATTGACTCCATCTATCGCAACCCAATTCATGCCTTTATCAATACTTTTCCAAATATGTTTGCCCCCATAGGTAGAATATGTAGCATAAACAGTATCACGCTCAAGGGGATCAAACATCAAAGAAGATACCCACCCTTCACGTGGTGAATTCATCTTGACAAAATCTGTATTGTGCTGAACAGGTTCTGCTGCGGTTTCATGACGATAAATACCTAATTGATTGGCTACTAATACAATATTGGAGTCATGCGGTGAAATAACCATTGCAGATGCACTGGCAGTGGATATAGGAAAAGAAACACCAGAAGGGATTACCTCACCGTCAATAGCCGCGCTGGCAGGATACCAATAATCTCCCTGATTATCACTGCGCCACAATCTAGTGGCTGCTGCCCATAATCTATCAGGGTTATTAGGATCCATCTCAAAGGGCATTATTACAATTGGAAGGTCCTGAATTTGACTCCCATGCCAACGCCAAGATTCTCCTCTATCCGTAGATTTCTTAAAGTTGGATCTAATGGATGTGGCAAAAATATGATCTTCATTTCTTGGATCTATAGCCATATAGCCACCATCTGCTGGAAACAGAAAACGCCAGTTATTGCTTCCATCAATATCATTACCCATCCAGTTGCCAACATCCTGTGCTCCCGCCATATAGCTTGCTCCCCCTGAGAAAACAGCACCAGCATAAAATTGAGTCACACCGTAGTTATTGTTAATATTTTCCCAAATTAAACCATCGGTGGCATCACCACAAAAAGCTGCATCTGCATCATAGACCACTTCTGCATTGGCATTTTTTGACATTCTTAGCCCTGCATCGCTGCCAACAACCACGGTAGAGTTTGAAACCCCATCATACTCAGGGTGAAACTTTAAGACGTGCATATCCCCTCCTGGATAGGATGGAGATATGTCATTACCTACCAAAAAGCCAAATGACTCTCCACCATCATCGGAGCGAAACAGGTTGAGACCACCAACCCAAACCACATCTGGGTTGACAGGGTCAACGGCTAATAACTGATCATACCAACCTGCGCCGTAATAGTAGTTTGGCTCCTCTCCATTACTACATTGATTAAAATAGACTCCAATAGGGTAATGCAAGAGGATAGCACTCATTTTATCGGGGTTGGTGTTTCTGGTTGTCGCCAGCCATGACTCTCCGCCGTCAGTTGATTTAAACACCGCATGTAAAGCATTGTTAAAATCACCTTGAGAATCTGCATTTAAATCTGGCCCAGCAATAATGCTAGAGGATAAGGCATAAATAATGTCTTGATTAGCCTTATGAATACT
>JAESTH010000008.1 GCA_016763695.1 Alcanivoracaceae bacterium | reverse complement strand
TTTGTGCGCTAGGTGAGCAGCCTACACTTTGGAAAAAGGTAAAGCAGAACCCTGCACAAATATTTTTGGTATTGCTGGCTGTGTTGATTGTGGCTACCTTTGTTTTGTCACCCTTTGTGTTTTTATAGGGTGTGTTGTTATAAGGCGTATGGGGTAAAAGCATGAAAAATCGTATTGAAATCACCGTTGAAACAGAATACCAAGCCGAGCAGTCACGTGATGGTGAATATGTATTTTCTTATCATATTTGCATTCAAAATAAAGGTGAACATGCGGCACGATTGCTATCACGCAAGTGGTTGATTACAGATGCAGATGGTAATATCACCGAAGTGCAGGGTGAGGGCGTGATTGGGCAGCAGCCTGTGATTGAACCCCAGCAAGAGCATAGATACAGCAGTTTTTCAGTGCTGAAAACAAAAGTGGGGTGTATGCAGGGTTCATATCAAATGCGCAGCGAAGATGGTGTGCAGTTTGAGGCTGAGATACCCATGTTTACTTTAGCTGTTGCAGGTGTTTTGAACTAAACTATTTCTTTGGATTCGCCCAAGTGTATAAGCCAAACTTGTAATAACCACGTACATTGTGCAGGCGATAATCCAAATCTTGTTTGATAGGGATAATCGCACCTTCAATTTCTGCTTCCATATAGGGGAGTAATACAGCACCACCGCCACCCGTAATCATAATCGCATCTATATCCCAATCATCTGTCCATACTTGGTTAGCATCGGCAGCCACTTGTGATGCCAATTGTTTAAATGCATGCTCGGTAATTTTTTTCAAATCATACGATTTGCCGCGTACTTTAATGGTGCCTTTGTCCACAGCATCGTATAAACGGTAGATTTCAATATCAATGCCACACGCATCTTTGAGTTTGCTGCCAATTTGTGAAAAAGCACGAGAAATACCATTTTGGGTGGTTAAACTACCACGCTCTGAATAGCGCCCTTTATCAGAAGTAGTGTAATCAGTGGTGCGAAAACCAACATCAATAATACCAATTTTGTCAGTGGCAAAACGTTTGTGTTGTGCAACGCCCGTGGTGCTTAATAAACTATCCATGACTGTGCCAATAGGCTGGGGTAAAACACGTACATCGGAGACTTGAATACTGGTTTTGGTGCGCTCGCCATCAGCATTAACCACATAAAAGGTATGTGTGGTTTGTAACATCTTTGCCAACTCATCCTTGTATTCACGGTAATGACCAATGGGTAAACCCACCACCAGTTTAATCGGTTGGGACGTATCTTTAACCAACTTACTCAATGTTGCCAAGGCAAGGATTTTGCTAGAAGAAGATACAAATTGTGTTTGGTCTAGGGTGAATGTGCGCTCGGAGCTTTGGCGCTCAGCAAGCTCACCGATAAAGTAGGATGTTTCATCAATTTCAATTTGTAAGTGGTCGCTGTCAGTATTGGAGTGCAGTAAGTTTTCTTTGATTTGAAATTCAACAGCTTCACCGAAAATAGACTTGAAGATGAGAAAATCATGCCCGTTGGTAGCTTTTGTAAAACCAAAACCAATATCAATACCAATAATGTGTTCAGTCATAGATGCTCCAATGTTTAAGCGGTGAGATGCCTTTTAGTTAAGCAGAGGCTAGGAGCGATGTCTATATTGTCAATATATCACAAAAAAGGCTACAGGACATAGTCCTATAGCCTATAGTGTTTACAAGCATTTTATCAGCTTGTCATATTTGTATAATTTTGCACAAAGATGCCAGCAAACAAAATTGTTACAATCACTGCTGGTCCATCACGATATAAAAACTTACCAATCTTTTTTGTCATATTCTTCATAATACAATCTCCTTTCTTACTTAGGATGTTGTCTATTATACATAAGTTATATTATAGGTATGTGATGGAAGTCATAAAATTTATTTAAGTTTCTGCTGTGAGGTTTAACATCTGTTGTATAGCATGGTGTAGTTTATCAAAATCAATGGGTTTGTTTAACAATAAGGTATGTTGAAGCATGTGTTCATTGAATTCTTTGGGGTTTTCATAACCTGTGAGAAAAATAATACCAATTTCAGTATGACTTTGGCGAATTTTTTCGGCAAATGCCATACCACCCATATTGGGCATGATTAAGTCCACAATAACCACTGAAATATGCATAGCTTGTTCAAAACATTGTAAACCATGCAGCCCATCACTGGCTTGAATGACATGATAACCCAACGATTCCAAGACTTCCGATGTAGTTTCGCGCACCTCATCCTCATCATCTATCAATAAAATACTTTCACCTTGGGCATGTTCATACAGCGATTTATTGGCACTGTGTGTCATGCTGGGTTTATCTTCCACAATAGGTAAATAAACATGGAAAATTGTGCCTTTACCTTGGGTACTTTCAACTTCAATTACCCCTTGGTGGCTTTGTACCATGCCAAGAATCATGGATAAACCAAGCCCCGTACCTTCGCCTACTTCTTTGGTGGTGAAAAAAGGGTCAAAAATATGGAGCAAGTTTTCTTTTGTTATACCATAACCATTATCTTGAATGCGGAGGCACATAAAGTGCAATGTAGAGATATTAGGGTTACGTTTGTGGAATTTAGTATCAGCAAAAATAGGTGTTACATGCAACGCAATACGCGGTTGCTCAACCTTAGCCACAGCATCCCGCGCATTATTAAGCAGGTTCATCACCATTTGTTGTATTTGTGATGGGTCAGCGAAGATAACATCAGCACTATGGGTGATATTGACTTCAAATTGGATATTTTCAGGTATAGCAACATGGGATAACCCAATAGTTTTTTCAATGGTGCTGCCTAGGTTGATATTGTCTTTTTGTATAATATCTTGTCTAGCGTATGCCATGAGCTGGGCAACAACGGTGGCAGCATGTTTACTCAGGGATTCAATCCTCTCTATTTTTTTTATGGTATCGTCGGTTCTTCCTGCTTTGATGGAAGCTTTGGCTAAATAAGTGTTGCCCATAATGGCAGCAAGATTATTGTTGAAGTCATGGGCAATGCCGCCGACAAGTGTACCAATACTTTCTGTTTTTTGGGCTTGTAGCAGTTGTGCTTCAAGCAAGTCATGTTCAGTCATATCTTGTAGAATGATTACAAAATGGGTTATTTTTTTGTCGGCAAAAACAGGTGAAATATGGATGCGAGCAGGGAAGCTATCACCATGACTTTTGAAAGCAGTTACCCTTCCTTCCCAGGCATCACCGCTATGCATACACTGTGTAATGCGATGGTAGACGGTGTTAGCTTTGGAACTTTTCTTGATGTTGTGTATAGATTTACCAAAAATACTATTGTTATACCCCATATCTTTTTTGAAGGCAGGGTTGATATAGGTCACAATACCCTGCTTATCGATAATGAATATGGATTCACCAAGGTGTTCCATAGCGCGTAGAAACTGTGTGAGTTCGCTTTCGCGCTTTTCAATCTCGATAGTCATACTTTTAAAGTGCTGGATAAGGTTTTGGACTTCAGTATAGGCGGAGTGAGGCAGATTAACTTGATACTGACCATCTTCAGCGTGTTGCATAGCTTGGCTTAAACTGTGAATGGGTTTAAGCATTATTCTCACCATGAGTATACCCAAAACACCAAATAGGATATGCACCAAAAACACAATAAATACCAAATAACTTAGTGTCTTTTCAATGGGCTGCATGATACGAGATGTGGGTATTTCAGAAATAATTGACCAACTTAAATTTTTAATATGTGAGCCAATACCAAACACATCATGTTGTTCAAGCCCTTGATAAGCTTGGGTACTGTTCCAATTTTTATAAGCAAGCAAAGAGCGGACAATGGCTTTGTTGGTTAATAAATCACCTTGATGCAAATCAGAGTTTTGTTCATGTGCGAGTAGAACACCATGCCCATCTATCAAATAGAGCATATTATCTTCTGGAGGTCCCACTTTTCTTTGAATATTACGCCAAAATTCAAGAGTGTTGATGGTTGTGATAACACTGCCTATAACCTGATCATTGGCAGTAAGAGGAACGGCAATAATAAGCTCGAAGTGACCATCTGCTAAGTGAAGTGGTGAGCCGATAAAGGTGCGGTTGTGTTGGCTAATCACGAATGCGGGTGATTGTGTTGTGATTGGGGCTTGGCTATGTCCATCGCGCAGGATATTTGTCATGATATTGGCATGCTTATCGTATAAGGTGATAGAATTAAACATGTGCTCACGTTTCATCAAACGGTGTAATAAGCTGGTGGTGATATTGTTTTTGGCAGATGTAAACCCTTGTTTATGTTGAATGTCTAAGGAGATGGGGTCAGCTTTGTTAACCAAAACAGAAATTAAACGCTCTGTTTCTGAAGAGAAGTAAGCTTCGATTTGTTTGTGGTAGATTTCTTCATGCAACAAAGCCCGCTCCAACAATAAGTCATGTGCTTGAACTGCCAGCCATGGTGCAATAATAAATGCTGGCAGCAGCGATGCGACAAAGATGAGTGCATACCATGCTTTATTTAAGGAAATGGTTCGGGGTAATACGGGCATTATGGATGGCGTGCCGTTGCTTTTTGAATAA
>JAESTH010000274.1 GCA_016763695.1 Alcanivoracaceae bacterium | reverse complement strand
TGCTGTCATACATTTAGAACCCGCAGATTTATCTGCTGTGCGCATATAAACGATAAGTACATCAGCATCAGGGCCGTTGGTTATCCACATTTTACTGCCATTAGCAATCCAGTTTTCACCATCAAATTCTGCCTTGCATGACATTGAACCAACCACATCTGATCCCGCTCCTGGTTCACTCATGGCTAATGCACCGACAAATTCACCACTGCATAATTTTGCTATATACTTTTGTTTTTGTTCTTCATTTGAATGTTTAAAAAGATTGTTTAAACATAAATTTGAGTGAGCTCCGTAAGATAAGCCCACAGATGCTGAAGCACGTGAGATTTCTTCCATAACCACTTAATGAGCTAAATAACCCATCTCTGAACCACCGTATTGTGTGGATATGGTCATACCATGCAAACCCAAATCACCCATTTTTTTCCATAAATCTGCTGGAAACAGGTTATCTTGATCAATTTGTTCAGCTCTGGAAGCAATTTCATCACGTGCAAAACTTCTTACCGTATCACGTAATAACTCTATGTCTTCTCCTAAATATACATCTGTGTGCATTGTTATTCTCTCTAATTACTGTTATTTTTAACTCTGCCAGAAAATATGACCTTCTTCTGGTTCATATGAGGCTGCTTTATTTTACCCATCATAGCAATTCGTTCTTCACCCATTCGATCAGCGGCACGCCATGTCGGGATATTGTCTCTTTCAGCAATTTTGAATATATTAGAAATATTATAATAGATATTTCTGGTCATACGCATGGCCCGTTCACGATTATAACCTTCCAACTCGATAGATACGTTCATTAAACCACCTGCGTTGACTGCATAATCAGGTGCATAAACAATGCTTCGCTGTTCTAATTCATCACCATGTCTGGTTTCGAGCAATTGATTGTTGGCACTACCACATACGATATCAAATTTAAATTTGTCGATAGTATCATCATTGATTGTACCACCCAATGCACATGGACAATAAACATTGGCATCTACAACATAAATTTCATCTAAACCAACCACTTCACAACCATATTGTTCCTTACATATGGTTAAAACATCTTGATTAACATCAGTAACAAACATTTTACCACCCTGGGCATGAATTAATTTCACTAACTCTAAACCCACATGTCCTACTCCCTGAATAGCATAAGAATAATCTCCAATATTCTGGTTACCATATTTTTTTTCTAAACTGGCTTTAATACTTTGTAAGGTACCAAATGCAGTAAACGGTGAAGGGTCACCAGAACCACCATGCATTTGATGCACACCCACTACATTTTCCGTTTCCTGATAAACATATTCCATATCATTAACATCAATACCAACATCTTCTGCTGTAATATAGCGTCCGCCCAAGGAGTCCAAAAAACGACCAAATGCCCTAAATAATGCTTCGGATTTATCTTTTTTGGGATCACCAATAATAATAGATTTACCACCACCCAGATTTAGGCCTGATACAGCCGCCTTATATGTCATACCACGTGACAAACGCAATACATCTGTTAAAGCTTGTTCTTCTGTTGCATAAGGATACATTCTTAATCCACCTAAGGCAGGCCCCAAGATTGTATTATGAATGGCAATAATTGCCTTTAAACCCGCATCCTTGTTGTGACAAAATATAATTTCTTCGTGTTCGGTTTTATCTATAGTTTCAAAAAGGTTCATATAATTTTCTCGTTAATTTTTATTTATTTTGTAGTGGTTGCCCTTGTGGGCACCAGCGATATTTCAAAAACTCAGGTACATAAATTAATACCTCCCTGATCACTAAATCTAATGTTTTTTCTAATAGATTTCTGCCTTCGCAGGAATAACCGGGTGAGTTGTTAAATAAATACTTATGATTTAGGCGTAATCGGCAATAACCTCGAATCAGACAATGCAGCAGTCCGATGCCCCAATCCTGCTAAATAAGCTTCGTTGCTAGCAAAGGCCATAAAACCATGAATTGATTTTTGTTTAATGAGCATAATTACATCCCACTTTTCATCAGTTGGACCTATCAGAAAACTATCTGATGTACCAAAAAACATCATTTCACCACCACTTTCTGCTAAAAATGGCTGAGTGTGTTGCATATATAATTGATAAGCCTCTTCACCTGATATTTTATTTTTTGGTGCTAATTCTGGTGTTTCGCTGTAATCTGCAGTGTCGTTAAATTTCAACATATTCAGCATCACAATTTCGCCTTGTTGTTTCTTTGAAAAAATGCTGCAGCAGCCTCGTCACTTGGGTGCAAATATTTACTCATTTATATATTCTCCAAAGGATGGTCACCACTCCATGGAGCGGTAAAAAATTGTTCTATTTGAGCATCGCTTATTTCATTGACTGAATCAACACTCCATTGAGGCTTACCATCTTTATCAATTAATAAAGCGCGTATTCCCTCCTGTAAATCACCATTCATGGCACAACGTGTTGACATGATCAATTCCATGGCAAATACCTGTTTTAAACTTAAATGCTTGGCACGTTTGATCTGCTCATATACCAATCGATAAGTCACTGGACAGCCTTTTAAAAAGCCTTTTTGCGCAAAGGCCAACCACTTTGATTTGGGTTCAATATTTGTCAAATTGCTAACTATGGCTGATAATTCACCATGCTCTAACAAATATTGAATTTCATCGTAGTTGTCTCTTATATTGCTAGCGGGGGCTTCATCATGACTAAAACCTGTTAAGTTATTAATAACATTCTGAACATCACAATGGGGATCACTCCATTCTATTTCAGACAAATCAGACAATAATTCGTCTTTATATTCGTTCAGTAAAAAGAAGTCTGCCAGTTTGGTGAAAATCGCATCACTGCCATTCATTCTTGATCCAGTTAATCCCAAAAATAAACCAATTTTTTGCGGCATGCGATTAAAAAACCAAGAGGCTCCAACATCTGGATAGAGGCCAATAGTAACCTCTGGCATAGCATACATTGATTTCTCTGTCACTATTCTATGAGAACAAGCTGCTGCTAAACCAATACCACCACCCATGACAATACCATTGCCCCAGGAAATAATGGGTTTACTAAAGGTATGTAATCTATAGTCTAATTTATATTCCTTAGTAAAAAACCCTGCTGCCGATTCTGGTATATCACCTGCTGCAGTGGCTTGCATGGAACGGTATAGACCAACCACATCACCACCAGCACAAAAAGCTTTGTCACCAACACCCTGAATAAACACAGCTTTAATTGCCTCATCATTTTCGCAACTATCTAAAGCATTTTGCATGGCGTCAATCATTTCAACATTTAAGGCATTGAGTGCCTTGGGGTTGTTTAGTGTGATTCTGGCAATATTACCATGTTTACCCTGTATGGTTTCAAATATGATCAATTCTGGCATTATTGTATGACCTCTATTGCACCTTCTACCAATATTTTGCGTGAAATAATCAAACGCATGATTTCATTTGTGCCTTCCAAAATTCGATGAACCCGAGAATCACGTAAATGTCGTTCAATTGGGTATTCTTTCATGTATCCATATCCACCATGTAACTGTAGAGCTTCATCACAGACATTGAAACAAATATCGGTGGCGTAGCGTTTTGCCATGGCACAGTAAGCGCTGGCATTGGTATCTTTTTCATCCAGTTTAAAAGCAGCCAAACGCACCATCTGACGTGCGGCAATCAATTCTGTTGCCATATCTGCTATTTTAAACTGTAAAGCCTGAAATGCAGCCAATGGTTTGCCAAACTGTTTACGTTCTAACATGTATTTTTGGGCAAGCTTGAGTGAAGCCTGAGCAGTACCTAGTGAGCAGGAAGCAATATTTATCCTTCCACCATTTAGCCCCTTCATGGCAATATTGAATCCTTTGCCCTCTTCACCAATCAAGTATTGTTTGGGAATTTTCACATCTTCAAAAGTAATTAAGCGTGTTGGCTGCGAGTTCCAACCCAGTTTTTCTTCTTTTTTTCCATAAATAATGCCACTTAAGTCAGCAGGAACCAAAAAACATGATATACCTTTGGGACCAGGCTCACCTGTTCTTGCCATTAACACCAGAACATCAGTTGAGCCAGCTCCAGAAATAAAGGTTTTACTGCCATTAATAACATATTCGTCATTAACAAGTTTTGCAGTGGTTTTCATTGATCCAGCATCCGAGCCAGCACCTGGTTCAGTCAAACAATAAGAGGCCAATAACTCTCCTGTTGTGAGTTTCGCACCCCATTCAGCGGCTATTTCTTCACTGGCAAAGCTGGTAACCATCCATGCACACATATTATGTATAGTCATATATGCCGTTGTGGAGGTACAGTGTTGAGACATTTCTTCAAAGATGATAGAACTGTCCAGACGCGATAAGCCCAAACCGCCGTATTCTTGAGGTGAATACAAACCCAAAAAGCCTAGCTCACCAGTTTTTTTTAACACCTCTACTGGAAAAATAGATTCTCTATCCCACATCGCAGCATGTGGTGCCATTTCTTTTTCTGCAAACTCTCTGGCCGCTTCTTTAAAGGCGAGTTGATCTTCGGTTAAATTAAAATTCATGTTGTCCCCATGTTATATTGTCATTGAATAATTACTTTCTATCGGGTGCGAGTCTTTAGTCTTACCAAGAGTATAAAAGAAAGCAGCAAGACTAAAATTCCGCACCCAAATATGAGTATTTACCTAAGATTAATTGAAAGATTTGGTGCATGCCCTTCAGGAATATCACTCTCAAACCAGCGTGATGTTATGGTTTTCGTCTCAGTATAAAACTTGACCGCCTGTTTACCATAAGCATGCTGATCACCATAAAAAGACTTTCTCCAACCAGTGAATGAAAAGAAAGGCAAAGGCACAGGAATGGGAATATTAATCCCAACTTGTCCAACCTTGATTTCATGCTGAAATTTCTTCGCAGCCTCACCTGAATTGGTAAAGATTGAAGTGCCATTTCCATATGGGTTATCATTAATCATTTTAATCGCATCTTCCAAAGAATCGGCATACATCAAACATAATACAGGGCCAAAGATTTCGTTACTATAAATAGACATATCTACAGTCACATCAGTGAACAATGTTGGCCCTACGAAATTGCCATTTTCATAACCTTCCACTTTATAATCACGCCCATCCAATAACAAAGTTGCGCCATCAGCAACACCTTGGGTAATAAGACCTTCAACACGGGTTTTTGCTTGTGGATTAATTAATGGTCCATAAGCTGACTCTTCATTTTTCCAATAGTTGGGCTTTAATTTTTCCATGGCAGCCTTAAGATCATCTTGCCAGTCTTTGGCATCACCAACCATTACACAAACAGAGATACCCATACATCTTTGACCTGCCGCACCACAGGCTGCACCAACTATACCGTTAATAACTTGATTTTTATTCGCATCAGGCATAACTACTAAATGGTTTTTTGCACCCGTAAAAGCCTGAACACGTTTAAGGTTTTTAGTACCTGTACGATAGATATGTTCACCAACACCAACAGAACCAACAAATGAGATGGCTTGTATATCATCATGGTTTAATAATTGGTTGACCTGATCTTTACCACCATGTACAACCTGTAATACGTCTTTCGGAAAACCCGCCTCATAAAATAACTCAGCTAATCGCATGGGGGTCTTAGGGTCTTGTTCCGATGGTTTTAATACAAAAGTATTACCACAAACAATAGCGAGAGGAAACATCCATAATGGAATCATCGCAGGAAAATTAAATGGGGTAATTCCGACACATACACCAAGAGGTTGTATGATTGAGTAAGTATCGATGCCATTTGCAACATTTTCCACATATTCACCCATCATCATGGATGCAACATTTGCCGCATGCTCTGCCACTTCAATGCCACGCCATACATCGCCTTTAGCATCTTCAAAAGTTTTACCCGTTTCTACTGCCAAAATCTCTGCTATTTCATCATGATGTTTTTTTAGCAGGTGTTGATATTGGAGAACCATTCGTGCTCTTGCTGGTACGGGTACGTCTTTCCATGACTCATAGGCAGCTTTAGCCGATGATACAGCCAATTCAACCTCATCTACAGTTGCCATTGGTACTTGATATAAAACTTGTTGATTGGCAGGATTGGTTACATCTAACCATTGATCAGTATTACTGACAACAGACTTCCCATCAATATACATATTGATTTTTTCTAACATAAGTGTCCCCTTATATGAGTTTTGTATTTTTGTCTAAATATTGTGATATCCCATCGAATGGTAAAAAGACATAGAATTTTTCGCGATGCATTATAACATTGTATTCACATTTATCTAAAATAAATACAATGCTTTATCGTTAAAATATTCCTTTAGACTAATAAAAAGGCCGTATAAATGACCTTTGTACTCTTTTTAGATTTGATGTTATGCCTTAATCTCGAAATAGAAACGCGAGTTAGAGTGTAAACAATTGGGGCGTATAATTAATATGAAAAACACTGAGTCATCTTATTGGTGATCTGGTGTTTTTTAGATTTACTTGACGTTTCAGTTGGTGTGCTATAAATGTATTCTCTATGTTGGGGTTAGGGCTATGTATAGCTATGCTCTTTCGAAGTTTTGGTATCACCACTAACTTGGTTGCTTTCTGTTGCATACTCTTGCTCTAACGAATCATCCGTTGCTGATACCACTCCATCTACTTCGCCAGTTTCAGCTATGTCGCTAGAACTGCTTGCTTGTTCCTGAATATCATTTTCGGCAATATTTTCCAACATTTCATCAATTTCAGCAATATCTACCTGCTCAACTTCAGGCTCCACTGCATCCGTCAAAAACTCTAGAGTAACCTTATTGCCTCTGCGTTTTTCTATTTGAATCTGAATTTGTTCATCAGTCATCAACTCTCTGGCACTTTCACCCAAATGATCAAAAACTTTTTTATAACTTTGAGTCAATTCATCGATCAGATCAGCCGTTTGTTCAAAATGCTGTGAAACATTTTTTTGATAGGTGTTGAGCTTATCTTCAACTTTGGCAATCTCTTCTTTCGGGTCTTTATTTGATCCTGAAATAAAATACATAATTAGCGCGCCTATTACCAGGCCTAATAAAACTGCTGAAAATAAATAAAAAATTTGATCTGTCATTAAGTATTACCTATTTGATTAATGTAACAATTATACGATTTGTACTGTTAATAATTCGTTGAGAATGTGTTAACTTTTGTTTCTTTACATACTAAAAATACTAGATATGGGCTTGTTACAAAATATCAAGCCCATATTTTTGAAGGCTATTGAAGTTATATTCAGAACTATGGTCAGATAGGCTGGAGATGCACATTAAGTTATTTTTTATTAAATACAGCTTATTAGTTATTCTATAAAAGCAGATTTAATAAGAAAATAAAACCTATACGTACTACATTGCCACTGATTTTAGTTATAAATGCACCTATATCGCCTTACTTCTTCGCCATTTTCTTTAATCTTTTCTTTGTTTTCTTTATGGCTTTTATATGTTGTTTTCTTCTGTGTTTCAAAATCATAAAATACATTTCATCCTTATAAAACAATCTTTCTTTCTTTAAGCCATCCACGTAGTTGTCTGCGGGTGTCTCAATTTCTTGCTGAATTCTCATCAACTCATCATCTATATCATCATACTCTTTAAAAAAACGAGCAAAATGATTATTATTCATTTTCAGATGATGAATTTCTTTCTCATACTCAGGAAACTCATGGCGTAAATCGTGCTTTTCTCCGTACATTTTCTACCTCTATTTATGTTATTTATTGAATGGACATATGATAACATTTGAGTTAAAAAACTCATTTGATTTGGATCAATTATTGTGATTATTAAGTGCGATAATAGTGTACTTAGATTAACACTTCATGAACGTCAATATCCTCATGGTGAAAATTTTCAATCATCCTTTTACTCTTGATCTTCGTCTTGTCATCCGTGTTCGCCGCGTGACATATACATTAGTTCTTGATTTCAGTGGGCACTAAACTTATGTGATGGGCAATAGCCCATCTTACGATACAAACAACAGCTACTCAGATTTCCTGTACCAACTTATATTAGAATACCTGCCTATTATATAATTTAAAATAGCGTTAAAGTAATAGGTATACGATTTCTTGGTGAATTAAATCCAGAAGCACATCCCCACTATGATATACTTTAGTTACAGGTATTTTACTGGACTTTTATCATTAAAAACTTAAAACAAAACAATAACACATTAACTTTTAAAAATAAGGTTATACGGTCATTATTACTTATTTGTTTCATCGTTTTTCATGCCAATGCTGGTATTTTACCTTGGGAGAATTGGCAAGACATTAGAAAGTTAGCCAAGCTAAACTCTGCAACACAGTCATTATTACGTTCCAGCTATTGTCCTTATAATTGTAGATTTGATAGAACTTCGCCAGGTGATACAAGATTTTTACGCATCGAAAATGATGAAGCCGTCATTTTTGAAGAGTTGAACCCAGGTGCCATTACCAGAATCTGGATGACTTCAGGAAGTGGCACCAGTTTGCCATTGGCTGTAAACGTAAGAATTAAATTTTATTTCGATGGTGCACAGTTCCCACAGATAGATATTGCCTTACCCGATTTATTTAATGGCAACACTCCACCTTTTACCTTTCCGCTTGCTGCAAATAGATTAACCTCAAGTGGCGGCAATTATAGCTATGTACCAATCAGCTATAGTAAATGTCTAAAAATAACATTAACAAATGCGATAGATTATAAATTATGGTATCAATTTAACTACCAAAGGTTAGTTGATAATTCGGTTGTTAACACTTTTAGCTTAACAGATGATTTTACAGACTTAAGCAACTTACTCAACAAAGCAGGTGGAACAAATTGGCAAAATGCTGAAACATTTCATACTGGAGCAGTTTTGCTTTCAGCAGATACTGAAAATATCTTGTTCAGTGAAAACAATGCAGGCTGGATTAAATCAATAAAAATACTGGCCGATGAAGCTTATTATGATGACATAAAACTGAGGCTAAACTTTGATGGGGAAACCACAAGCGAACTGAGTTTGCGCGATTTTTTTGCTATTGGACGAAATAATGGCATCCCAACCAGATCACTATTTTTAGGTTTAAATTCTCAAAACTACTTATATTCCTATCTACCCATGCCCTATCACCGCAATGTTTCTATCAGTATAATATTAGATAGTAACACTCTTGCTGATAGCATATTATCGTTCGAAATTGGCAGTGACCTGCAAATACCTGATCCTGATGTCGGCATATTCGGTACACAAATGCAAGATACATGTCCATCCATGGTGTTAATTGATTCACCAATATTACAATTGAATAAAAAGGGCAAGTGGGTAGGGTTATTTTCTGAGTTTTCATCAATAGGCACAACATCAAGAACCTATCTGGAAGGGGACGAACGAGTCTACATAGATGGTGATACTCATCCAACCCATTACGGTACTGGTACCGAAGACTTTTATAATGGTGGATTTTATTTTGACCAAGGAGACTTTAGTCTGGCATTGCATGGCTCACCCTACTCTTTTAATGTTAACGCTCAACAATCCATTACCAGTGCCTATAGATTTATGTTAACCGACGGAATTGACTTTCAACAATCAATCTCTGCAAAATTGGAAAGTGGTCCATTCGGTGATTTAAATATGTGTGTCAAATCAGTTGCCTATTTTTACGCTCTGGATAACGCAACTTTATCATTAATTGATGAGCTGAATTTAAATTCAGCTATATCAAAGAGGCAACATAAGTATAAAGCGACCCAAACTCAAATATGTGCTCAAACGACGGCTAATTTTCTGGATGAACCACCTACCACTTACGTCAGTGATCTATGCCAATATGATAATTCGGTGACAAGCTTCGAGTTCAACAATTCCACAAATGCTAAAAATTTACGATTACGCAGATTATTTGATAACAGTATTCCAAATCAAGTAGCAGATGTTTATCTAAATGGGGTTTATAATGGTACATTTTCATATATCCCAGAAAAGCCTGCCGCTTATCTACCATCAGATCCTGATCGCAGATGGCAACAACAGTCCCTTGACCTTGTTTCAGATTTTAGCGGAAATTTATATGTGACTATCATCCCAAGATTTAATTCAGAAAATAACCCTGTAAGTATGTTCACTGAAGCAAAGTATCAACTTTTAGGACACACAAGAAAAGTAATTATTGTTGATTCACTTGATGATGATCCTTTAAAAAACGCCTGTACAGAGCAAGTAAATGATTGCTCATTAAGGGGGGCAATTAACATTGCAACTACCAATGATAACATCCTAATTGAGCCACCCGGAAATATACTGCTGATTAATGGCGCCATAGCCTTAGAAAAAAACATTAATATTATCGGTTCAGGTCAAGACACGTCAACTGTTATCATGCCTATCAGTGACAGGCACTTTAATATAAGTAATAATGCCAAAGTCAGCATTTCTGCACTCACACTTACAGGAGATATAAACCTGAATGACAGTGATAGTGGCGGTATTAATTTATTATCTGGACAACTGACTTTAAATCACGTCTTGATGCAAGAAAATAAAGCCACAAGAGGCGGACACATATACCTAAATTCTGGAAACCTGAAAATATTTAACAGCGAACTGGCACATGCTAGTACAACAGAGAATGGTGCTGCAATTTATAACCAACAAGGAAATGTTGAAATATATGCAACAAACCTCAATCATAATGTCTCAGAAAATAATGGTGCAATAATATACAATCAAGCAGGCAGTATGGCAATCTCATCATCTTCAATTAATTTCAATGAATCACAGAGCGGAATAATTGAAATTCAGAATGGATCTGTAAGATTAACCAACTCAACATTGTCTAATAATTTCTCTGCATTAAGATCAATATTAAATATCAATGGACAATCGGCAACGCTATTATTAGATAGTAATACAATCCTCAACAATACTAGCGGTCAGGCTACCTTGCTAATCAATGAAGGTACGGCCATATTAAATCACAATATCATAGCCGATAATTATGCAAATAGACAAATGAGCAACCAACAGGATTGTCAATCTAGTAATGGTATACTTCAATCAAAAGGTTACAATTTTATAGGTGTAGCCAGTACTTGTAGCACCAAGATGATCGCAACTGATATTTTTGGAACTGCCAATTCGCCACTTAACCCCATGTTAGAAAATTTAAATACCGCATTAGTTCCATACCATAAAATCAAATCCAACAGCCCAATAATTGATGCGGGTATCAATAGTGGCAATGACCCAGATCACTTATGCATACAGACAGATCAAATAGCAAACATAAGAAGCAATTTTTCTAATTGTGATATTGGTGCCATAGAATATGTAGATTTAATATTTATAGACTCATTTGATGGATAACGGGGGTATGCAACTTGAAATATTTTGGCTTTTGAAAAATCAAATTAACTGTCGTTTGATTGTCTATGTTATTACTTGTTAGATTTTTGATAATAATACGGTATTAAACCCATTAACAACTGTAAAGATATAAGAAAAAAAGTATTTACCAGTAATATTATAGAGAAAACTAACTAATGACTTTTGATGACTGAATTAGTAATATATACCCCTGTAGTTTTAGCTCAAATAGCAACCCTTGAAAAACTCTCTAAAAGATTTCAATCATTCTTTTGCTCTTGATCTTCGCCGTGCCCTGCGTGTTCGCCGTGTGATATAAGATTTTTATTTTACTTTCAGTGGCACTAGCTTATATGATGGAGTACCCCACTCTACGATACAAGTTACACTCAAAGCTCCTGTACCAACAACCAAGGTACAGCAGTCAAAGCTAACAGCTCAGTATTGTCCTTACTCCATTTAATCGCATGTTCATCATGCACACGGATGACTTTTTGCTGTTCAATCAGTTTCTCCAATTGCTTGCTGTCATCAGCCTGAACAATTAATGCAACATCAATAATATTGGAGCTCTTTGCTACTAGCACCAACATGCCTTTGGCAAAAAACCGTTGTATCTCTGCATAGAAAATTGGCGCACATTCTTGCTGCAGTTCTGGCCTGCTTTTTTTGATTATTTCTTCTGTCATATTAGCTTAAGTTGATAGCAAACCCGTTTGATTTTACTCTTGATAAAATCAGGAGAAACACTCTGTTTGGTCAAGTCTTTGATAGAAAAATAGTCTGACAAATTTGCGTCAAGTACAAATTTTCGATAGTTGTTGGAAAAAATTATTTCACCTTGCGGGCTTAAGACACGCTTACAAGCCAGAAGCATTTGCTTGTGATCTCTTTGTACATCCCAATCTGTTTCTCTTGAATGAGAGTTTGAGTAAGTGGGTGGATCCACAAAAATAATATCAAATTTATGGCTACAACTACTCAAGTATTCAAGTACATCATTGCGAATTAATTTGTGCTTGTATAAATCCACCCTATTGATTTTAAAGTTTTCTTTTGCCCAGTTGAGATAGGTTTTGGATGAATCAACGCTGGTGGTTTTTGTGGCGCCACCTATCACGGCTGCCACGGTAACACTGCCTGTATAACTAAACAAGTTCAGCATTGATTTGCCTCTGGAATTTTCTTGAATATAACTTCTGATCCAGCGGTGATCCAGAAATAAACCTGTATCTAAATACTTTTCCAAATTAACCAGGTATTTTCTGTCCTGTTCATGGACAACCATATCTGCACTATCAACCACTCTGCGCTCATACTGATTGTTACTGGCCTGTTTTTGCCGGGTTTTTATATGAACCTTGTCATTTTTTATATTTAAAGCCACTTGAGCGCCCAGCACTGCATCTTCCAAGCGCTTTTTGGTCTTTTTCTCAGGGATGGTCTTGGGTGCTTTGTATTCCTGAATATTGATATGATTGTTATAGACATCAATGGCAACAGCATATTCAGGAATGTCTGCATCATAGACACGGTAACAATTTATGCCTTCTTTATTGATCCATTTTTTTAATTTTGCCAGATTTTTTTTAATTCTATTGGCAACCATTTGCGCGGTTTCTGGCAAGGCGTGTTTTTGCCCCTGTGGTGCATTTAATTTAGCGTTGCTGTCAATGTCAAAAGTAATCAAGGTAATGAGCAGGTCTCCATTCATTAATTTCCATGATTTTGTGGCTCTAAAGCCCAGTAGAAAACCCTGATTTTTTGCATGAGTCATAATCGCCGCTTTACTACCCAATGCCTTATCAGCCATCCATTGCCCTAGTTGTCGCCAGGTGGCATCAACATTTTTTTTCAAACGCACACCATAAGGTGGATTACAGACGATTAAATTGTTTTTGGCAGGAATGGAAAAATTCTCAAATGTTTTGTACTGACACTGAATTTTATCTTCTGCATTGAGTTGATAAGCGTGCTCTTCGGTAATTTTCACTGAATCTTTATGATGATCCGCACCGATGATTTGGCCTTTAAAATTATCAACACCTGCAATCATTCTGGTTTTGGCTTCAAATAATAACTCGTTCCATGTATCCTCATCAAAATATCGCCAATTATCAACGCAATATCTTGGGTTTGTCAGGCCTGGTGCGATATCACAGGCGATCAGATATCCTTCTGTTAAAAAAGTGCCAGAACCACACATGGGATCAATAAGATTATGGTTTAGTTTGGATAACTCTGGCCAGTTGGCACGAATAAGAACAGCCGCCGCCAAGTTTTCCTTTAATGGTGCTGCTGTCAAACTTTGCCTATAACCTCTTAGATGCAAACTTCGACCAGAAATATCTTGATAAACCAGTATTTGTTTATTTTTCAATACCACACTGACAGATAAATCAGCATTACTTTTAACAATATCGGGACGAGTATTGATTACTTCTCTAATGCGATCACAAATAGCATCTTTGACCACTTGTGACGAATATTGGGTGTTGCGTAATTCTTTATTGGTACCCTTAAAATTAATAGCAAGTGTACGCGGGGTAATGTTGACCTGGTCCAGCCAGTCAGTTTGATATATGGCGTCGTATAATTCTTTGGCATCATTAACTTTTATTTGATTAATTAAAACCAAAATTCGATTAGCCAACCTTGACCACAGCAGACTTCTCATTAAGACTTCTGCGCTGGCATAAAACACTACCCCAGATAATTTTTCTGCTACATTTTCAGCCCCCAGAGTAATCAATTCATCTTTTAACAACAGTTCCAAATGTTTGGGGCAACTTGCATAAGCCTGATGTAAAATCGCATCTTTAGGTTTCACTAGTTTAACTCTACCTTGATAATTTCTTGCATTTTTTCTGCCTTTCTTCTGGCAGCATTGATTGATCTGTCTTTACTTAAGCACACACCTACCCGTCTTTTTCCTATCACTTCGGGTTTTCCAAATATTTTAATATCGGTATTAGGTAATCGCAATACTTCCTGAAGACCTGAAAAAGTTGGGTTTTTACCATGTCCCGTGGCGGTAATCACATATGAGGCTGAAGGTGCAATTTGATTGATGCGAGGTATTGGTAATCCCATGATAGCGCGAACATGTAAAGCAAATTGAGACATATCCTGAGATATCAAGGTCACTAAACCAGTATCATGGGGACGTGGCGAAACTTCTGAAAAAATCACTTCATCTCCACGTATAAATAGCTCTACTCCAAAAAGCCCAAAGCCACCCAGTTCAGCGGTAATTTTTGTAGCTATATCTCTGGCTTTTGCCAGTGATGAATCAGTCATTTGTTGTGGCTGCCATGATTCCTGATAATCTCCATCGGCTTGTCTGTGACCAATGGGCTCGCAAAAAGAAGTTCCATCAACGTGTCTTATCGTTAACAGGGTAATTTCATAATCAAATTTCACAAAGCCTTCTACTATGACTTTGCCAGGACCTGTTCGCCCTCCTTTTTGAGAGATTTCCCAAGCTGAGGCTAAATCAGTTTCTGCATTGATTAATACCTGTCCTTTGCCTGATGAGCTCATAACTGGTTTTACTATACATGGAAAACCCAACTCAAGTACTGCATTTTTAAAGTCATCAAAATTAGAGACGAATTGATAGGGGCTAGTTGGAATATTAAGCTCTTCTGCGGCTAGTCGTCTAATGCCTTCTCTATCCATGGTTAGTCTTGTTGCTTTGGCAGTGGGCACAATATTAAAACCCTCAACTTCGAGTTTCATTAACTCGTCTGTTGCTATTGCCTCAATTTCAGGAACGATGATATCAGGTTTTTCAGCAATAATAACTTTACGCAGTTGTACTTCATCAAGCATGTTTATTACATAGGACTTATCGGCAACATGCATAGCTGGCGCATTCTCATAACGATCTACGGCTATAATATTACAGCCAAATCGTTGTGCTTCTATCGCGACCTCTTTACCCAATTCACCCGCTCCAAGGAGCATAATTTTTATTGGTTCAGTCCGATCATGTGTAAAAAAATATGACATAATAGAATTCTCCGAATTCCTTATCCTTATAAAAAGTGAATTATATCATCAAGGCTTTGCTGAAAGTATGCATATGGCATTTTATATTTATTTTTGCCAAATTTATCACAAAAAAATAATAAATAAAACTGCAATCACTTACTATTCGCAAGAAAGAAATCAACCAACAATTTACTGGCATTGACTTCTTTTGACACGTGCCCAATCAGAGCAACAGGCAGGTATTGTCTTCCTCCAGGCCAAGTATGACCACCGCTATTGACTTTTATTAATGTCACTTGAGTATTGCCCTTACACTCTTTATATTCAGTAATATCGAGAGTGGTCATGTCAAATTTATTGTGGTCCTGTGAGCTACGGACTGCTGGTTTTGCACATTTATTATTTTTTACAAAATAATTGATGGTCTGGGTAGATGATAAAACTTTCCCTCTGCTTTTAGGGAGTTTAAATAATTTCATTTCACCACCATGATATGGAACAATAGGATCATTCGTACCATTTATCAACATAAATGATATGGGTTTATCTAATTGTAAAAATTGTATTTTAAGACTCATTTGAGCCGAGATAGAGACCACTGCTGATATTTTCTCGGTTAATTCTATGGCCAGCCTGATTGCCATAAACCCACCATTTGACATGCCTGTAACAAACACTTTATCTGGGTCGACATTGTATTTGTCTATGGCAAGGTCAATTAATTCTGAAATAAATTTTACATCATCGTATGTTTGCTGTCCTTGCAGATGTTTTTCTCGGCCATCACTCCAGTGATTGTTTTTTCCTTCTGGAAATATCAATAACATGTTATTGCGATTGGCTTCCTTTTCCAAGGTATTTCTGGTTGTGGCTCTATTGAATTTTTTCCAGTTACTACCACCGCCATGTAAGGCGATAATCAATGGAATTTTTTGATCTACATCATAACTATTGGGGAATTTTGTGACATAGCTGCGCTTTATCTTATTCACCATGATATTTTTTTCATTAAAAGTACCAGAATTGGCAGGAAAAGCAACGAATATGATCAAAAGCCAAATTATAAATTTATTCAACATGTTTTTATTAAACCTCAGAATTGAAAACCCTACAGATGAATCTGCAAGAGATATAACCCAAATGTTTCACGATTTTAACACATTGATTGATACTTGATTAAAATATTTGTACTGGTGATGATTTTAATTAACCCTTAGGAAAATCTACTTTCCAGATAATTCACAATGTCTGAAGACTCATACATCCAGGTGGTTTTTCCCGTTTCATCTTCTATTCTTAAACAGGGAACTTTTACTTTACCTCCCTGTGTTATAAGCTCTTGTCTATACCTCGCATTATTTTTTGCATCTCTAAGCTCAATTGCCAAAGACATTCTTTTCATTGCGCGCCTTACTTTTATGCAAAAAGGACAGGCATTAAATTGATACAGCTTTAATTTTAATGTTTTGCTATCTATTTTAGCTTGCTCATCTTCATCTCTTATCACTCCTTTTGGTGAAAAAAGCCAATTAAAAAACAGGATGATAGAACCAATTATTTTACGTACAATTGCCATGTTTTATGCAGTTAATTTGAAAGTGCGGGATTATCAACCAATTAAATCATTTATACAAGTGGAATTTCATGAGTTTTGTGCAGTAAACGCCATTACCTCTGAGATTGTCTCACACTCCAACAAAACCATTAACAACCTGTCTACACCAATTGCAATACCCGAACAGGCTGGCATGTCATTTTGCATCGCTGTAATCAAATTATTATCAATGGGTATTTGCGAATTGTTATTGCCTTTTCTTACAAGATTGTCCGCTTCAAATCTTTTTTGTAATGCAGTGCCATCAGTTAGTTCCTGATAGCCATTTCCCAGCTCATGGCCTTGATAAAATACTTCAAACCGTAAAGAAGTACTGTTATCATCTGGATTGATTTGGGCCAAAGCTGCTTGAGAAGACGGGTACAAGCTTACAAATGTTAATACCTGTTTGTTGAATTTTGTCTGTATTTGTGTAGCAAACAGAAAATCCAATGCTTCATCTCTTGATAATTGACTGCCACCATAGCCAAAAGTATGACAGACTTTGTTTAATGCACAAACCGATGTTTCTTGTGGATGGATAGTCAAATAATGCTGGAAACAGCATTAAAAGTGATGCATTCAGTTGCTGAAATCTGTTTGTCAAAAGCAGAGAAAAGGCTTTTGAATAAATACTCAACCTCTTGAATTAAGTCAATATAATCAAATCCCAACCGATACCATTCAAGCATGGTGAATTCAATGTTATGGGTTTTACTGATTTCCCCTCTTCTGAAGACTTTACCAATTTCAAAAATATCACCGATACCATGACAAAGTAATCTTTTTAGAGGAAATTCTGGCGAAGAGCGTAAATAACTCTTGATACAATCATGACTAATTTTTTCCGAAGTAAAATTTTCAATATTAATGTCAGTGTTACCTGCAGACGATAATATCGGCGTTTCTACTTCCAGAACATTTTTAAGTGCGAAATATTCACGGATTTTTGACATTAAAAATGCCCGTTGTTTTAATATTTTCAACGAGCATTTCGACTTCCAGGTTTCAGACATCGGTAATCAGTCTTTAACTCTAGAACAGTATTCACCCGTTCTGGTATCAACCTTAATGACTTCATCAATTTGCACAAATAATGGTATTTGTACAACTGCACCTGTTTCCAAAGTAGCTGGTTTGCCGCCACCACCAGATGTATCACCTTTAAGACCAGGGTCAGTATCAACAATTTTCAAATTAACAAAATTTGGAGGCACAACTACATAAGGCTCATCATTAAATAATGTCACTGTACAAATAGCTTCTTCAATCAACCATTTTGCATTGTCACCGACCGCATCTTTAGTAGCCTCAATTTGTTCATAACTTTCAGGGTGCATAAAATAGTAATATTCAGCATCGTTATAAAGATACTGATAATCCAGTTCCATCACATCTGCTGTTTGAATTTTATCTGTTGATTTGCAAGTTTTTTCTATAACCCTGCCCGTTTTTAAATTTTTGATTTTGATCCGGGTAAATGCCTGACCTTTACCTGGCTTAACCATATCAACATCCGTAATATTCCATGGCTCGTTATTTATTAACAATTTCATGCCATTTTTAAATTCATTTATGCCTACATTTGCCATCTTGACTCCAAAATATTTGATTTCGCGAATAATAACATAGAGTAATAGTTATTACAGCTAACTATTGTATACTTGCATATTTTTCTAATACAATCTTTATGAGTAATAAAAACTGGCGTTCTCATTGCCAAAACCATGTTGATGAACACGATATAAAGCATATTGTAAACTATGACCCCAAAGCAAAAGATTTATTCCCTTTACTCATACCGAAATTTTTGAAAAATAAAATTGATTTCAAAAATAATAATGACCCAATTTTATTACAAGTCATCCCACAAAAAAATGAACATTTGCATTTTGATGGCTACAGTAATGACCCTGTTGGTGATCTTAGGGCATCTCATGCTAAGGGGGTGATTCACAAATACCATGGGCGTGTTTTACTGATCACCAATGGAGCTTGCGCAGTCAACTGCCGGTATTGTTTTAGAAGAAATTTCCCATATGCAAAAAATTATGCCTCCAGTCATAATTGGCAAAAAGCCATAGAATACATCAGGTCCCATACAGAAATTCATGAGGTTATTTTAAGCGGAGGCGACCCTCTGATGCTATCAACAAAGACATTGAAAAACCTATCCTCTCAATTGGAATCAATAACTCATGTAAAAACCATCAGGATACACACACGAATGCCGCTGGTTTCGCCCGAAAGGATCACAGATAATTTTATACAGTGGCTAGAAGAGATTTCATTAAAAAAAGTAATGGTACTGCACTGTAATCACGCACAGGAGTTGGATAACAGCTTACGACAAACAATAAAACTCATCGCAAAAACAGGAACTCTACTACTTAATCAAAGTGTTTTGTTAAAAAACATCAATGACAAATCACAGATTTTAGCCGATTTATCACACCGCTTGTTTGAATTTGGCATACTACCCTATTACCTAAATCAGTTGGATAAAGCCAATGGTACACAACATTTTAGCATTACAAATACTCGGGCAAAATCCATTCATAAACAATTATTACAATCATTACCAGGTTATTTAGTACCAAAGTTGGTAGAGGAAATCTCAGGGAAAAAGCACAAATCTCCGATATTTTAATTTAATGGTACTTCAATTTCTGGTAAACTTTACTTTTATGCAAACTACTGGAATTTCAATTGGCAAAAGATAATACCATTCACTTACTTATTATACATAAATACGAAGAAGATGCAGAAAGGATTTTATCAATATTAAGAAATGCGCAAATACCTGTTCGCCCTAGTCGTTGTACAGATGAGCAAAGCTTAAATGATTTTTTAGCCAGTAAAAAAATTGACATTATTTTAGTCCAACAATTACAGACAGAACTACCAATTAGCACCGTTAATCAGTGCATTAAAAGAATTGGTAAAGATATTCCACTAATTGCGTTGATGGAAAATCTTGATAATGATTCAATTTCAGAAGCCTATGAAGCTGGAGCCCGTAATTTTTGTACTGGCAATATTAACGATCAGATTTGTACCGAAATTTCTAATGTTTTTTATTGTTTAAATACCCGAAGAGAGTTGAGAAGATACCAAGTAGACCTCAATAATGCTGAAAAACGTTGCGCATCGTTATTAGACAGTTCGAAAGATGCCATTGCCTATATTCATGATGGTATGCATGTTTATACCAACAATGCCTATTTAGAGTTTTTCCAATATGATGATCCAGAAGAGATGGAAGTCACTCCTTTCTTAAATTTAGTTGCAAAAGACCAGGTACAGACAATTAAAAAGTTATTACGTGACATTTCCGCCAATAAAATACCCGATGAAGAAATCAGCATGAGGCTTAAGACAGAAAAGGGTAACGAAATTGAGGCGGTAGTAAGTCTTGATAAGGCAACTGTAGATGGAGAACCCTGTGTACAATTTTTAGTGCAACCTCCTAAGGTTAACAAGGCGGCAGAAAGAGAACTCAGAGACATTAAAAGCAAGGACATGTTAACTGGCTTTTTCAATAGAAGCTTTTTTTCACAGGATCTCAGTAATAAAATTAATGCAGTAAGATCAGGGAGCTCCAGAGGACACTCAATACTTTACATTCAAGTAGACGATGACAGAAAATTGGAAAAGGAACTAGGCAAAGGGAACCTGGATTTACTGATTTCTGACATGGCTCCTTTCATCAAAGAAACCATCGGTAAACAACATACATATGTCAGATATGATAACACCATTTTCGTGGTTGAAATAGAAGGAAAAATAGAAGCTGCAGCACGAATAGCTCAACATCTAGTCTCAAAAATCGCCGATCACTTCTTTAATGCTGGAGAAAAAACCTTAAGCTGTACGGTCAGTATCGGCTTAACCCAAGTGATAGAAAAAACCCAGTCTGGTAATGAAATTATTAAAATACTGGGTACAGAATTAGCAAAAGCCAGAGAAAATGGTGGTTGTCAAATTTCTATATTTGACCCAGCAGAAGAAGAGAAGAGAGCCAGAGCAGCCAACCAAAAATGGATAGATTTAATAACAAACGGCCTGACTAATGAGCAATTTATTTTACATTATCAACCTGTTATCAGTTTGCATGGTGATGAAATCGAGCATTATGAAGCACTGGTTCGGTTAAAAGATAATGAAAAACTTGTTATGCCAACTGAGTTTATCGGCATTGCAAAAAAGTATGGCCTGATACTAGATATTGACAGACACGTAATAAAAATGGCAATCGCAGCAATCAAGGGAGCGAATAAAGATATCTCATTATTGGTAAAAATGTCAACAGATACGTTATCCAACCCATCATTTCCATTGTGGTTAGCGCAAGAACTAAAATCCAACGCCTTGTCAGGTGAAAAAATTATTTTTGAAACACCTGAAAGCGAATTGGTTAGTCATTCCAAACATGTCAAACCAGTTATTATGGCTATAAAAGGACTTAATTGTAAGTTTGCAATAGAAAAATTTGGCTCAGGCTTAAACTCCTTTACCTTATTAAAACACTATCCAGTAGATTATATAAAGATTGATTCTACATTTATGCAGGATTTTGCTAATGACATTGACAATCAAAAGAAAGTCAAAGAACTCATTGATCAGGCACATGCACAAAACAAAATGGTTATCTGTGAATTTATAGAAGATGCTGCCACCATGAGCATATTGTGGAAATATTCTGCCAACTATGTACAAGGCAACTTCCTGGCACCAGCCTCTGACAAAATGGTTCAGGAACCATAAAATAAACCCAAAAGTTCAAAATTCACCACATATCGGGAGGTTTGCCCCCTCCCCCACTGGTCTGTTGCATATGGGCTCATTGGTTACTGCAATGGCAAGTTATTGCCAGGTAAAAAAAAGCCATGGCCAATGGCTGGTAAGGATTGAAGATCTAGACCCGCCAAGAGAAACTGCTGGCGCAAGTAAAAATATTATCGCTACATTAGTCAAACTGGGGTTTTACTTTAATCCAGAAGTTATTTATCAGAGTAACCAACAAAGACAAAGTGCTTATCAAGCGGCTCTGGACAGGCTTATTGAGCAATCTGTTGTATACTATTGCAGCTGCTCCAGAACTGAATTGAAAAATTGTACGCTCAAAACACATGCCTGTAGAAATCAAATTGCGCCACCGAAAAAACCTTATAGTATCAAATTAAAAGTCCCAAATAAAACAGTTACATTTATCGATAAAATTCAAGGTCAATATAAAAAAAACTTACAACAAGACTGTGGAGACTTTATATTAAAGAGAAAAGATGGGCTATTTTCCTATCAAATTGCTGTAGTGATCGATGATGCTTTCCAAAATGTTACAGACATTGTTCGCGGCATTGATCTTATAGAGTCTACACCTTGGCAGATTCATTTAAACTCATTACTCAATTTAACCCAGGCCTGTTATGCGCATATACCCATATTGGTTAATGACCAAGGTCAAAAATTAAGTAAGCAAACATTCGCTAAAGAAATAGATACTAAAAACCCAATTCAGACATTATTAAACGCATATGATTATCTAAATCAAGAGCCAATCCCTACCCAGCCCAAAACTGTCAATGAGTTTTGGCAACTGGCAATTGACAACTGGAATATCGAAAAAATTGCAAAAGTTGATTCTATCGAGATAAATTCATAACAAAATCAATGGAACTAAAGCTCTATTAGCTATATTTTCATATAAATATTAATCGACTGTAAAAATAAAGCTCTATAGGCCTTTTTTTCTATAAACCCACTCAATAGAATGACTATTAAATAGTATTTAATGAAAAAATAACGCAATGTATATCTCTATCCCATTTGACCATAGTTATGATATAGCCCAATTGAAATATAACTGTCATCAGAGCCGTGTTTCTGAGACTCTATTAGGGTATAATTAGCGCACCTTAATAATTATGTAACATCATGGAATATTCTTCAATCAAAGCAATCACCCCAGTTGATGGTCGCTACCAGGCCAAAACAGAAAGTTTGCAAGACATCTTTAGCGAATTTGGTTTAATTAAAAATCGGCTTTTTGTTGAACTTAGGTGGCTAAAAAAATTATCTAAAGAAGCCAATATCACTGAACTGCAAGAACTGACCACAGATGAAATCAGCTGGCTGATGAAAATTCATGATGATTTTGATGAAAACGATGCCAATCAAGTCAAAAAAATTGAACGGGTAACTAACCATGATGTAAAAGCTGTTGAATATTTTATCAAAGATAAATTATCACAACACCCTGTGTTAGCAAGAGCATCTGAATTTACACACTTTGCCTGCACATCTGAAGACATTAACAACCTCTCTTATGCCCTTATGTTATCGCAAGGCAGAGACATGGTTATGTTGCCCACATTGTATCAACTGACAGATGATTTATCACAGATGGCACAACAATACAAAAATAATGCGATGATGGCTAGGACCCATGGGCAACCAGCCACTCCCACCACCATGGGTAAAGAATTTGCCAATGTTGTGTATCGCTTGCAAAGACAATTATTACAGCTTGAAAAAGTAGATATATTAGGCAAAATTAATGGCGCAGTAGGCAACTACAATGCACATATGATAGCTTATCCTGATGTGGATTGGATGACTCTGGCACAAGATTTTGTCGAAGAGCTTAACCTGGATTTCAACCCCTTTACCACTCAAATTGAACCGCATGATTATATTGCCGAGTTATTTCATGGTTTAATTCGTATCAATGTAATATTGATAGATTTGTGTCGTGATATTTGGGGCTATGTTTCACTCAATTTTTTCAAACAAAAAGTGATTGAGGGCGAAGTTGGCTCATCAACCATGCCACATAAAGTTAACCCCATTGACTTTGAGAATGCCGAAGGTAACTTGGGACTGGCAAATGCCTTGTTTCAGCATTTGGCAGAAAAATTACCTATTTCCAGATTTCAAAGAGATTTAACCGACTCAACGGTGTTACGGTCCATGGGAACAGCCTTTGGGCACTCTATGATTGCCTGGTCATCATTGAGAAAAGGCTTGAGTAAACTGGAAATCAACTCCGCAAAAATGTTAGAAGACCTGGATAACAACTGGGCATTACTGGCAGAGCCAATACAAACTGTCATGCGTCGATATGGCGTAGAAAATGCCTATGAAAAATTGAAAGAGCTAACACGTGGAACCGATATGAACCAAAAAATCATTCAAGACTTCATCCAAACACTGAGCATACCAGAAGATGCCAAAATACAACTACTCAAATTAACACCTGCAAATTATATTGGATATGCCGTTGAACAAACTGAACTTATTTAAAAACACACACATTGACGAGTCTGATTTTTTAAAAAATTATTGGCACAAAAAGCCGTTATTAATAGTCAATGCTATTGACAGCAAAGTTTTATCTATTTTGCCAGATAAACGACAATTACAACAGCTAAGTTGTCATGAAGATATACAGTCACGCATAGTATTTAAAAAATCAGAGACACATTATGATGTTGAATATGGACCATTTATTGAAAATGACTGGGATGATATAGAGCAGCAGTGTTGGAACTTATTGGTCTCAGACATAGATAAATGGCAACCTAAAAGCAAAGAAATACTCAAGTATTTTAATTTTATTAGAAACTGGATATTTGATGACATCATGGTCAGTTGTGGTTCAATCGATGGTACAGTTGGCCCTCACACCGATCATTACGATGTGTTTTTACTCCAAGTTGAAGGACAAAGACAATGGGGGTTTAGTCATAAAAAAATATACGACCCAGATTTAATACCAGAACAGGCACTAAAACTCATGTCACAGTTTAATGCGGATGAAACCCATACATTAAATCCTGGTGATGTATTGTATTTACCACCTGAAGTGTCTCATTATGGTATTGCCACAACAGATGATTGCGTGACCTGTTCAATAGGTATTCGGACCCCTTCACACTCAGAATTACTGACTTCATTTGTTGATCATCTGGCACAAAACATATCGGCTAATAATAGGTTTGAAGAACCTCAATTTACCAATCAACCTAAAACAGGTGAAATCACCGAAAAAGACCTAAATACAGTTTCTCAAATATTAATCGAAAAATTAGCTGTGCAAAACAACTCTCTTAGCGACTGGTTTGGTCAATATGTCAGCGAATACCGCAGCATATTTTATGAATTCAACCAATATCAGGACAGCAAACAATTGGACTACAAGCAAGCTCTAACTCTTAGTCCATTTAGCAAAAGCTGTTATTTCAAGCAAGAAAACAAGACGCAGTTATTTGTCAATGGTAAGGGTTTTCTATCTAGTTTAAAATTGGCTGAACTGATATGTAATAACAAACACCTCTCAGTCCAAGAGCTTAATGAACTCAATACCAATGACAAACAGATCGTTATGAAATTATTTGAAAACGGCTCTTTAGTGCTCAAATCTTAATTTTTTATAACTCTACATCTATAGTCAATGCTCATTACCGTGAAAGCAGTGATCTCACAAATATTGCTGATTATTCTCACCCATTTAAATCACCATTTGATTATTCTATCAAGTGGTCTTAATAGAGAAAAAGAGCCAATGTGGCCTATAGTCCTGCTGATTTAAGTTATGAATATACCTCGCATATTAAAAACAGATTTTTTTCATCAATAAACCCTATTTTAATTAATCAATAACATAATTTCGTTATAATACGCACCTCTTTTAGATAATGTCTGATAGAAAAAAATATATATAGTAAATGTGAGTAAATAAAGTGGCATCCTGGATAAAAACACAACAAAAATCATCACCTTTTTTTGGCACCAACTCTACCTGGTTAGAATCATTTTATGATGATTACCTACTTGATAGAGACAGTGTTTCTGACGAACTAAAAACCCTGTTTGATGATTTAACAGACAATACAGCTAAAGATATCAGACATTTGCCAATACTGGAAAAATTTACCGCGGCGGCCCAATTGCCAGCTGGCCTTATTTCTGATGATGTGAATTCAATAGAAGTACAGCGCAAAGAAGCCTCGGTATTACGATTAATCAACTCTTTTCGAGTCAGCGGTCATAAAGTAGCAGATGTTGATCCTATTCATTATAAACCACGTCTTGACGTGTCAGATTTGTATCCAGCTTATTATGATTTGGATGAAGCAGACATGGATACTGAGTTCAATACAGGTTCATTGGTTGCACCTGATCGTATGAAATTGCGTGACATTATTGATTTACTCAAACGCACTTATACCAAACATGTTGGTTATGAGTATATGCACATCGTTGATATTAAAGAACGTGAGTGGTTACACCAAAGGATTGAAAAAACTGCTGATGTTTTCCCGACCGACGAAGATCAAAAACACCGTCTACTGGAAGAGCTCAGCAAAGCCGAAGGCATGGAAAGATATTTACATACCAAATATGTTGGTCAGAAAAGATTTTCACTAGAAGGTGGTGATGCGCTGATTCCACAATTGTATGAATTGGTATTGCATTCTGGCAAACAAGGCATTAAGGAAATGGTCATTGGCATGGCACACCGTGGACGATTGAATGTATTGGTTAATTTATTAGGAAAATCTGCCCAAGACTTGTTTAAAGAATTTGAAGGCAAATACGACAAAGAATACGACAACATCAATTCTGGTGATGTTAAATATCACATGGGCTTTTCTTCAGACATTCCAACATCCAATGGTGACGTACATGTCGCCTTAGCTTTTAACCCATCACATTTAGAAATCATCAATCCGGTAGTGCTGGGTTCTGCCAAAGCAAGACAGTTCAGACGCAATAATGATGTCATTGGTACACACGTTTTGCCAGTATTGATTCATGGAGATGCTGCAATTGAAGGGCAAGGTGTGAATATGGAGTTATTCAACATGTCACAAGTTGACGGCTATTACGTTGGAGGAACATTACACATTGTTATCAATAATCAAATTGGTTTTACCACCACTCATGCTTTGGATCAAATTGCCACCAGTTATTGTACTGAAGTTGCTAAAATGGTTCAGGCTCCAATTTTTCATGTTAATGGCGATGATCCAGAAGCTGTGGCGTTTGTCACCACAATGGCTGCTGATTTTAGAAAAGAATTTAAAAAAGATGTGGTTATTGATTTAGTTTGTTACCGTAAACACGGTCATAATGAAGCCGATGAACCTTCAGCTACACAACCACATATGTACAAGTTGATTAAAAAGCACCCATCTCCCAGAGAAATTTACGCTGCTAAATTAATCAAAGAAGGCACAATATTTAAAGAACACGCAGAAATGTTAGTCGAAGACTACCGTGATGCTTTGGATGAAGGCAGAGAAGTTGTCGAACTCAGCAAGGACATGCATAAAGATGAATTCCATGTGGATTGGACTCCACATATTGGTGCGCAATTAAATGAAATTGTTGATACATCGATTAGCAAAGACTTATTTGATCAATTATCTACAGCCATCACATCCATTCCAGAAGGTTTTAAACCCCATAACCGCATTAGCAAAATCTACCAAGATCGCGTTAAAATGAAAAATAGTGAGTTAAAATTAGATTGGGGTTTTGCCGAAACCATGGCCTATGCCAGTATTCTTAATGATGGTTATCAGATTCGTATTGATGGTCAAGATTCACAACGGGGTACCTTTTTCCACAGACATGCTGTGATTCACAATGTTACCCAAGACGAAAATTACATGCCTTTGGCTAAATTACAATCAGGCGATGCAAGAATATCGATTATCAACTCTGTTCTTTCTGAAGAAGCGGTTTTAGCTTTTGAATATGGTTATGCTACCTCAGAACCCAATGCCTTAATCGTTTGGGAAGCGCAATTTGGTGATTTTGCCAATGGCGCACAAGTCGTTATCGATCAATTTATTGCTTCAGGTGAAGCCAAATGGGGCAGATTTTGTGGCTTGGTTATGTTTTTACCACATGGCTATGAAGGTCAAGGACCAGAACATTCATCAGCTCGACTGGAAAGATATTTACAATTGTGTGCTGTTAACAATATGCAAGTGTGTATGCCATCAACACCAGCGCAAATGTTCCATTTGTTGCGCAGACAGATGCTACGTAAAGTGCGTAAACCGTTGATTGTGATGACACCCAAAAGCCTATTACGCTATAAAGGTGCAGCCTCAGATATTTCACAACTTATCGAAGGCCAATTTCAGAACGTTATACCAGACAGACACGCCAAAGATGATAATAAGGTAGAACGTGCAATCATTTGCTCTGGCAAAGTTTATTACGATATTATCAATGAGCTAGATGCCAATCCAAATGAACGCTGTGCAGTTATACGGGTTGAACAGCTATACCCTTTCCCAAGAGCATTATTAAGAAAATATTTAGAACAGTATAAAAATATAAAAGACATCATCTGGTGTCAGGAAGAACCCATTAACCAGGGCGCATGGTTCCAGATCAGACACCATTTACAATATTGTGTCAGAAACAACAAACATGGTGATAGACCACTGTATTTTGCAGGCAGACATCATTCACCTTCACCTGCGGTGGGTTCATACCACGCACATGTACAACAACAAAATCAACTGGTCAAAGAAGCCATTTCGGGCGTTCATGGATCCAGTATAGATGCGGAGTAAAAAATGAGTATTGAAATAAAAGTTCCAGTTTTACCGGAATCAGTGGCTGATGCCACTGTTGCAACCTGGCACAAACAACCTGGAGACTTTGTTGCCAGAGATGAAAACTTAGTTGATCTGGAAACTGATAAAGTCGTTTTGGAAGTCCCAGCCCCTATTGATGGCTACCTAAAAGTAATCATCAAAGGTGAAGGTGAAACGGTATTGTCAGATGAAATATTGGCTTCATTTGAACAAGGTGAAGCTCCAGCAGAAACAGCTGTTGAAGAACAAACTGAAACCGTTGTTACAACAACAGCTCCTGCTGCTATATCAACCTCTGCAACTCAAGTTTCTACAACTGGAGCTAGTCCTTCTGCTCGTAAGATCATGAGCGAAAATGACATAGATGCTTCACAAATCAAAGGTACAGGTCGTGGTGGCAGAATCACCAAACCAGATGCCATGACTATTGCCAACACACCAACCGAAGAACGTGTGCCAATGTCACGTTTACGCCAAATGGTTGCCAATCGCATGATTGAAGCACAATCAACTGCAGCTATGTTGACTTCATTCAATGAAGTTGATTTACAGGCAGTGATGGATATCCGTAAAAAATACAAAGAAGAATTCTTCGAAAAGCACGGAATCAAACTGGGCTTGATGTCTTTCTTCGTTAAAGCTGCCACAGAAGCCCTAAAAAAATTCCCAATCATCAATGCTGCCACTGAAGGCACTGATATTATTTACCATAAAATGCACAATATCGGTATAGCTGTCGCCTCTCCGCGTGGATTAGTGGTACCTGTATTGAAAAATACCGCAGCCATGAGTCTGGCTGATATTGATGGTGGCATCCGTGATTTCGCCTTCGCAGCTCGAGATGGAAAATTAGCCATGGATGACCTGCAAGGTGGTACTTTTACCATCACCAATGGTGGATCATTTGGGTCATTGATGTCAACACCCATATTAAATTCACCGCAAAGCGCCATACTTGGCATGCACACCATCAAACAACGTCCAGTAGTCGTTAATGGTGACATAGTTGCACGTCCGATGATGTATATCGCCTTAACTTATGATCATCGCATTATTGATGGTAAAGATGCAGTATTATTTTTAGTTGCGGTTAAAGAAGCACTAGAAGATCCTGCCCGCATGTTGCTGAACCTTTAGGAGATAATAATGACTGAACAATATGATGTAATTGTGATTGGTGGCGGCCCTGGTGGCTATGTAGCTGCTATTCGTGCAGCACAACTGGGCTTAAGCACCATGTGTGTAGATAACAACCTGGGTAAAGATGGCAAACCTGCATTGGGCGGAACCTGCCTGAATGTGGGCTGTATTCCATCAAAAGCCTTACTGGACTCCAGCAAAAATTATGCTCACATGTTACATGATTATAAAAATCATGGCATCAGCTTTGATAATGCCCAAATTGATGTAACAACCATGATTGCCCGTAAGGATAAAATTGTTAGACAATTTACTGGTGGCATCGCCGGCTTATTTAAAGCCAACAAAGTCAAAGCCATTCATGCTAAAGGGACTTTGGTGGGCAATAATCAGGTTAAACTAACTCAGGGAGATAAAGTAAAAACCGTTACGGCTAAAAATATTATTATCGCCACGGGTTCTGTGCCCTTCTCCATTCCCAATGTAGAAATTGACAACAAATTAATCGTTGATAATGAAGGCGCATTGAATATAGAAGAAACACCAAAAAAATTAGGCATCATTGGTGCTGGCGTTATTGGCTTGGAAATGGCCAGTGTTTGGGGTCGTTTGGGTTCTGAGATTGTCATTTTTGAAGCCATGGACTCATTACTGGCAGCGGCTGATAGCGATATTGCCAAAGTGGCAGGCCGAGAGTTCAAAAAGCAAAAAATGGATATCCGCCTGAAAACCTTCGTGAAAGCTGCTAAAATTATCGACAACCAAGTTGAAGTCACTTTTGAAAAAAATGGCGAACAGGCTACCGAAATATTCGATAAATTATTGGTTGCTGTGGGTAGAAAAGCACAAACCAACGGTTTATTAGATGCCAATTGTGGCGTAGAACTCACTGACCGCGGTCTTATCCAGGTGAATGATCTGTGCCAAACCACTGCGGCCAATATTTGGGCAATTGGTGATGTGGTACGTGGCCCAATGCTGGCACACAAAGCTTCTGAAGAAGGCATAGCTGTGGCCGAACGCATTGCTGGACAACATGGTCATATTGATTTTAATACTGTACCCTGGGTCATCTATACCGAACCAGAAATTTCATGGGTAGGTAAAACCGAACAACAGTTAAAAGATGAAGGCATAGCTTACAATGTTGGCACATTCCCATTCGCAGCCATTGGTAGAGCCGTAGCCATGAACCAGCCTGAAGGCATGGTTAAGTTATTGGCAGACAAAGAGACTGATACTTTACTCGGTGCACATATTATTGGCGCCAACGCCTCTGAGTTGATTGCTGAGTGTGTGGTCACTATGGAATTTCAGGGTTGTGCTGAAGATCTGGCTCGAATTATCCATGCACATCCAACACTATCTGAAGCGGTTCATGAGGCAGCATTGAGTGTTGATAAACGTGCTATTCACAAGATGAATTGATGGCAATTTATTATTTTTACGGGTAAACCATCAGGTTTACCCTTTTTAAAGTATTGATACTTAATAATCCTCAAAATATCTACAGATAGAGAGAAAATTTAAATGAGTCCAATAACAACACACGTACTTGATACAGCCAAAGGTTGTCCTGCTGCCGATATAGCCGTAACATTAGAATATTTAGACGCCGGAAGCTGGCAGCAAATTGCCAAAGGCACTACTGATACAGATGGTCGAATTATGGATTGGATGAAAGGTGATGCACAAGCTGGAGAATATCGTATCACTTTTGCCACCAATAGCTACCATCAGGGTAAAGGTTTTTTCCCCTGTGTGACCATTAATTTTACTATTGAAAACCCTCAACAGCATTATCACGTACCACTACTACTTAGCCCTTTTAGTTTTTCAACTTATCGAGGCAGTTAGTGCTTGATCGAGAAAGAGGGAATCTACTACTGAAAAACTGGATTTGACCAAAACAGCCCATTATTTTCTTCAAACCAGACTTTCCCGCGCTAAGATTCCTTTCTCGGTCAGACACTAGTTAAATTCAGATGAATGTTCCTCAATTAACGTAGCTTTAACAAGCAGCTTGTTATCATATACTGATTCTTTATTTAAAAAATAAACATACATGGAAACAACCTGGTCAGAGTTTAACTGGCAAAATAATAATTTCAAAACAAGGCAATTAATATCATTTTTTGTTTCTGTTGTAATAACGTTATTATTACTACTCATTCCTTATCAGCAAGACTTCAGCTTTCCAAAAGATGAGGTTTCACTTGCTGTACAATTGCTCAAAACAATGCCAGAAACAACAGAACCAGAAATTGTTAAACAAGATCTGCTCAAGCCTGATCCTGTCCCTGTTGTGGCTGAAACACCAAAACCTATACAAAAAACCATTACGGCTACAATTCAAACCACACAGCAAAAACCCATCAAAGAAAAAAACACACTACCAAATGTTGGAGTGATTCTCAATTCAATGCAAGGTACTCAGAAACTCTTTAAGGTTGATAAAGATTTTCAAGCTGCTACTGGTGACCCCAATGATTTTAAGTTTAAACAGATTATAAAACCTGAATCCAAGCCATTATTTATTCTTGATAATGATAAATTAGGCGTAGATGTAACAAATTATACACCCGTTGCAATGAAAGTATTAAAAGGTGTGGCTGGCTATTTAAGCCTGGCTCCCATAGACGATGTTGTCAAAACCCGTGGATCATTAAATTATTGTCAAACTTTGGGTCGAATGGCTCATTATTGCCCGACTAGCAACCCTTTAGTTGACTGATTTTAAAGATCACCATCAACAATTGATTGCATGCAATCGCTGCAAATTGTAAACTTCATAGATACTAATAAACAATATAATTATCAGAGAAACATCAATGCACATCATTAAAGAAAATACACTCAATTCCATTTTTAAAGAGTTAGAAACAGCCAATACAAAATTCGTTCAACATTACCCAGGTGATGGTGAACAGCAACAACCAGTACATACACTATATGGTGGTGCACAATTATACAAAGCGGGTACTACCAAAAAAATCGGCGAATTAGCACTGAAAGCATTTAATAAATACGCAGCAGATGCCAACACCCTGGCAAAAGCTCTGGATTTACCTGGCGATAAAAATTTATGGCAACAGGTTCATCAACGTGTGACTGCCAAATTAGAAAAGTGTGCAGTAGAAGATTTTAGAATTGACTTTGAAGACGGTTATGGTAATCGCCCTGATGATGAGGAAGACACAACAGCTGAATTTACCGCCAAAGAATTTGCAGCCGCTTTAAAACAGGGTATTGCAGCCCCTTATATGGGCATTCGTATTAAGCCATTTAATGAAGAGTTGAAAATTCGCAGTGCCAGAACACTAGATATCTTTGTATCAACATTAATCAAGGCAAACAATGGTGAAGTGCCAGAAAATTTTGTTATCACCTTACCAAAAGTCAACATACCAGAACAGGTTACCGCCTTTGTACAGTTATTGGATCATATGGAAGAACAATTGGGCTTGGAAAATAGCAGTTTAAAAATTGAAATAATGATTGAAACAACCCAGGCTCTTCTCAGTCAAAATGGCGTCAGTCATATGCCGTTAATTTATAAAGCGGCTAAGGGTCGATGTCGTGGTGCCCATTTTGGAACCTATGATTATACTGCCAGTTTTGATATCACTGCTGCTCACCAGCAGGTGCGGCACCCAGCTTGTGATTTTGCCTTACAAATGATGAAACTTACCTTTGGCGGAACAGGTGTCTGGTTATCAAATGGTGCAACCAGCGTTATGCCAATTGGTGATATGCAAACTGTTCATAATGCCTGGAAATTAAGCTATGATGACATCATTCATTCATTAGGAATGGGCTATTATCAAGGTTGGGATTTAAACCCTGCACAAATTCCCATTCGTTACGCAGCCTGTTATACTTTTTTCCTACAAAGTCTGGAACAAGCATCAATAAGGCTGAAAAACTTTATAGATAAAGCTGCACAAGCCACATTAGTTGGAGATGTTTTTGATGATGCAGCCACTGGCCAGGGCTTGCTTAACTTTTTCCTACGGGCACTTAATTGTGGTGCAATTACCGAAACCGAAATTGAAGCCACAGGCCTGTCTTTAGCAGAAGTCAGAACCAAGTCATTTGTGAAAATAGTCGCAAATAGAACAACTTAAGTGATAAATGTATCTGCTCACCCCGTTATTGCCATCTTCACGGTAATAACCCCAAGGGTGGGCAGTTACTAGGGGGCTTGTTCGTGAGTCTTTCATTAATATTTCATTATTTATAATTCATAATTTATTTATAGCTTGACCCAGATATAATCTACGCTACAATATCATTCATCTCTAAATCAAGATATAAAGATGAATATTGCATTGGTATTTAAATTACTGGCAGATGAAACACGTTTAAGACTACTGTTGTTACTCAAAGAACATGAGCTGACTGTGGCGGAATTATCCAGCACGCTACAATTAGCGCAACCACGTATATCAACTCATTTGGCAAAACTGAAAGAACAGCGCTTTGTTTTGGGTAGAAAAGATGGCGTGTCTACTTATTATCGATTAAATACCAATATTATTAACGAGCATTATCAAAGCATATGGAAGACTTTGCTTAATGAAGGCTTGCATGACTCGCTGGTTGTTCAGGATGAAAAAAGATTGCAACTGGTATTATCTGCACGTGCCAAAAATAAAAACTGGGTTGATTCTGTAGCTGGTGATATGGAGCGTCAATACTCACCAGGCAGGAGCTGGGAGGCCACAACCAGAGCACTGAGTTATTTATTGGAACTTGGAGACGTATTGGATATAGGCTCAGGTGATGGTGTGTTGGCAGAGTTATTGCATCAAAGAGCTCATACTTATACCTGCATTGATAGCAGCGAACTGGTTATTAATGCGGCGAGAAGACGCTTAAAACAGGCCGGAAATATTTCCTATAAAGTGGCTGATATGCACCAACTTAATTTGACTGATCAGCGTTTTGATACCATCTTTTTATTACATGTTCTCACCTACTCCCAGCATGCAGAAGATGCTATTTTACAGGCTTGTAAATATTTAAAACCACAAGGCAAATTATTGATTTCAACCTTAAACAAACATTCACATACGGATATTGTTAAAGATTTTGGTCATGTTAACAACGGCTTCACACCTAGCACCCTACAAAAAATGGCAAAAAAAGCAGGATTAACCAATATTCAAAGTAGAGTGACCTCAAAGGAAAACCGTAAACCGCACTTTGAAGTGATTACCTTAGAAGCAATAAAAAAATAGCACACAATAGAAAATGAATATAAAACAACAATTAACAGCATTGATTAAACAAAGAATTCTTATATTGGATTCTGCTATGGGCACCACGATTCAGGCACTCAAATTCACCGAAAGTGATTTTAGGGGTGAGTTATTTCTAGATCATGAGATGCCATTGAAAGGTGATAATGACTTATTATCATTAACGCAACCACTAGCTATTTTAAATATTCATAGACAAAATTTGCAAGCTGGTTCTGATTTGCTGGAGACCAATACTTTTAATTCCACCAGAATCGCTCAAGCCGATTATGGTATGGAAGAGATGAATTATGAAATTAACTTACAATCAGCAAAACTAGCCAAACAGGCCTGTGTCGAATTTACAACCGATGATAAACCACGCTTTGTCATTGGTGTATTGGGCCCAACTAATCGTACCGCTTCAATATCTCCAGATATTAATCGCCCAGGGTTTAGAAACGTAAACTTTCAGGAACTTGTAGATAACTATATAGAGTCAGCTAATGGACTGTTAGATGGCGGTGCCGATATATTAATGGTTGAAACCATATTTGATACACTCAACTGTAAGGCGGCTCTGTTTGCCATTAGCGAAGTGTTAGAACAAAGAGCTGATATGGACATCCCAATAATGATATCAGGCACCATTGTCGATGCCAGTGGCCGAACTTTATCTGGACAAACCAATGAAGCTTTCTATAACTCGATACGGCACATCAAACCGCTTTCAATCGGCCTAAACTGCGCACTTGGTGCCGATGAATTGCGCCCATATATACATGAGTTATCTCATATTTGCGAGTGTTTTGTTAGTGTGCATCCCAATGCAGGCTTGCCTAACGAATTGGGAGAATACGATGAAAGCCCAGAAGAAATGGCCAAAGTACTGGCTGATATGGCTGATGCGGGTCAAATCAATATAGTTGG
>JAESTH010000056.1 GCA_016763695.1 Alcanivoracaceae bacterium | reverse complement strand
TTTTAAATCAGTCAAAATTTTAACGGCTAAACCACCCTGTTGCTGTGAATCTGGCAGGTTAAAGCACAGATTGATTTTTTTGTCTTCCCTGATTTCTTTGATATACCCTTTAGTGTTTTGCCCAAGCCTTATTGTTTTGAACACATCGGAATGATGAATCAAACCTAAATGGGTTTTATTTATTACCGCCTTAAAACCAAGTTTTGATTTTCCACAGATCAATAAATTAACTTCGTCACGGGCTTTAAAACTGCTGTTCAATTCATTGAGGTGCTTGCTTAGTTTTATCGAAGCCACCAAACGATTAGTGGCATTGTCCTGATACATGTAAACTGTATAATATAAATCCGGATAAATTTTATAAGACTGTTCTGCATAGGGGACCATCAAATCCTTGGGTAAGCCCCAGTCAAAAAAAGCACCGACCTTATTCATATCAACACATTTTAAATAAGCACATTCTCCCAATTGAATTTTGGGTGTTTGAGTGGTTGCAACAGGCTCATCATTGGTATCAAGATAAATAAAAACCTCAAGCTTCTCACCAATCCGATAATTCTCAGGCAAAAACTTATTCGGCAATAAAATATGACCCAAATGCCCCCCCTCAAGCATCACCCCATAATCAGTTGCTTTAACTATCTCTAGGTGATTGATTTTGCCTAATATTGCCATGTTGTTCTCTTGTTAGTTCTTTTAATCGTTGAATTATAATATCTATTATGATTAAACTCGCTGAACAGCCGTGAATTATATAACTTAAAGCCCTTTTATACGGTGTTTCATTATCAAGCACATGAAAAATACCGCATAAGCCGAGCGCCCATTGAAACAGTAATTATTTATTATCCATCATTTATTATCGCAAGCTACCTTGCATTACAAGGTAGCTTGCGATAATATGGGCACATGGAAGCAAAAAACACAATTACACAAATGCGTCGTGGTATCTTAGAGTTCTGTATACTGAGTGTGCTTGCAGAGCATGAAACATACACGGCAAACCTTATTAACAGTCTAAAAGCGGCAAACCTGATCGTCACGGATGGCACGCTTTATCCATTATTAAACCGCTTACAAAAAGCAAAATTGCTGCAATATCGCTGGGAAGAATCAGAATCAGGCCCACCACGAAAATACTATACACTTACAGATAGTGGTGTGAGTTATTTAAGTCAACTTGATACTGCCTGGCAAGACATAACAGCATCCGTTCAATCTATTCGCAGAGGTAACAAAAGTGAATAAAGTCATTAATATAGAAATATCCAGTCAAGTTTTTTGGATAGATGAAGCTGCCTATAAAAAATTACTGGCATACCTGAAAAAGATAAAACAGCAATTAACAGATGATGCGTGTGCCAGTGAAATTTTTCAGGACATTGAATTGCGTATTGCTGAATTATTATATGCACAAAGAAATGATGAAAAAAAAGCCATTGATTCCGAGCAATTAACAAAAGTAATAGAGCAAGTCGGCTACATTGACAGTGAAGACCTTGAAACCGTCTCTCCACGAAAAAGTTATCTGGATCAACAGAACAAAATTCTCGCAGGTGTCTGTGCGGGTCTTGCTGTACGCTTGAATATACCCGCCTTTATTTTACGTCTTGCTTTTGTTGCTCTAACAGCACTATTTGGTCTTGGTATTGTAATCTACTTAATCTTCTGGTTTTCTCTGGATACTAATAGTAGCCGCAATGCCACTCTAGAAACACAGGGTAAAGCAAAAACTGCAAAACAGATTGCCACTGTAGAATCACCAAAAGCCAAACCGCTTATGCAGTTACAGAAAATTATTTTCTTACCTGTAAGCATGTTAGGTATGTTAATAACCGTCATTGCTAACCATTTTAGAAAAAGAACAAAAGGCTACTCAATCATTCTCAAAAATCTTTTTGTAGCAATACTGTTAATTATCACCATCATCTTTTCTACTGTATTATTGGAGTTTAATCATAGCAGTTTGTTTTTCTGGCCTTTATCTTTGCTGTTGAGTATAGCCGTGGTTTATCTGATGGTGGTGGCTTGGGTTACTTATATTCGCAGATATTATTTAGCTCTCACCAATTTAAAAAGAAATAACAGGCTTAAACAGGCTGCTATCATACCCATAATGATGCTCATGGTCGCAGGACTCTATCTGCTATACGCCCACTCTGATTATCAGCATGAGGCCGTTATCAAAAACTTTAAGGTCAGTGGCAATGAACTTAGTCTTAAATTTAATGAGCAGGACTCTTTAAATGCTTACACAAATTCGGTGCTATACAAAGTAAGGACACATAACTCAGCCAATAATCAAGTAATAATGTATATCGATTATTCCAGTAATGGCTCTAGCAGTGACAAGGCCATAATAAATATGCACAACATGAATTATTTTTTCACCTTTACTAACAATACGCTTGAGTTAGACAAGTTTTGGTCTTTGCACAAGGGCGAACTCAATCGCGGACAGCAAATTGATGTCATTATTGAAGTCCCTCAAAACATGATCGTGACCAGTAGCTGGTCATTAAATATATATCAAAGTGATCAAGCCTATCATTACAATACTAGCGGCCTACATAGCAAAGACCATGTTTATCTTAGTAGTGGTGAATACCTTCATGAGTACAGTGAAGCTTTCAGTAACAAATTAAGTAGCAATGAGATCCAGGTACTCAAAGAAAAATTTTGTGAAAGCTTTTTCATCAGTGAATCCTGGAGCTGTCGATCTAATATCCACAAGTCATTATCCACCAACAATCGTTTTGATTTGGCTTTTCAAAATCACAGCAAAACCATCGATCTGGTAAGAGAGTATTTACTTCCTAACCGAAGTTTTTTTGTCAGCAACCTGATTGAAATGAATGATCTGGTTAGTGGTTTGAGTAATGAATACCCCGTTATAAATGAGTTTTATGAATATATCAAACATTTACGAATGATTAAATCAAAGCTGTAATCTAACAGTTCAGTGATAATCTGAAAGTAGTTGTAAGTTGTTGATTTAGAAGCCGGCGATAACATGGATGTTATTATAAATGACTGGCTACTACTATTCATAATACACTGAATAAACACCCTGTAACAAATTTAAAACACAAGGTTTTACCACCTGGTAGAACCTCTGTTGTCTCTAAAATCTAGTTAACCATCCACTTTTAGGAGGAAATAGCCATGCTAACAATTACTAATTTAACCCACACCTATCCAAATGGAGTTCAGGCTTTAAAAAACATCAATCTTGATATTCCAAAAGGTATGTTTGGCTTGCTTGGCCCAAACGGTGCGGGTAAATCATCGTTGATGCGTACCATAGCAACACTACAGCAACCAAGCGCTGGTAGCGTAAACTTCAAAAACATGAATGTATTGACAGAGCCTGATGTGCTCAGACGAGTACTTGGCTACTTGCCTCAAGATTTCGGTGTTTACCCCCGTGGTTCTGCCTATGAGTTGCTTAACCATCTTGCCGTACTTAAGGGCATCATTAACCGCAAACAGCGAAAAAAGATTGTCGAAGCATTGCTGGTACAAACAAACCTGTTTGAGGTGCGCAAAAAAAAACTGATCACTTTTTCTGGAGGCATGCGGCAACGTTTTGGTATTGCACAGGCACTGATCGGTAAACCACAACTTATCATTGTTGATGAACCAACCGCTGGACTTGATCCTGAGGAGCGTAATCGATTCCACAACCTGCTTGCAGAAATTGGTGAAGATATTGTGGTTATACTCTCCACCCATATAGTCGATGATGTTTCTGATCTGTGTTCCAATATGGCAGTGCTGGCTAAAGGTGAAATTGTGTCTAAAGGCACACCTGCTGCACTGGTAAAACAACTTAATGGAGTCATCTGGAAAAAGACCATAGAAAAATCAGAAATAGACAATTATAAAAACACATATAACGTCATTTCTAATCATCTTTGTGCTGGCAAAATGATGATCAGAGTGCATGCTAAATCATTGCCTGATAATGGCTTTGAACCAGCCACTGCAAATTTGGAAGATGTTTATTTCGTCGCCATTAGCACCGGAGAAGACTAATGATACTTCGTATCGCAAGCCATGAATTTCGTTATGTTTTTTGGTCACTACAAACCCTGGTATCATTTGTTTGTTTTTTAGTTTATCTTTTTTGTTTACAGCAAACGGTGTAGAGTTTCAGAGTACAGCCCGTGGCGGTAATGTTTTCATAAACTCCCCTTATATCATCACCAAATTTCTTATTTTGTTAAGCTTACTGATGGTTTTTATTACACCTGCCTTTATTGCAAACTCAGTTTTAAAAGATGTAGACAACCAATTTGATGGTATTTTATTTTCCACTCCTATTTCTAAAAAAGATTATATTTTTGGGCGTTTTCTTGGGTCTTTCTTTGCCTTAATACTGGTGTTTTCAGCAGCACCTATTGGATTGTTCTTGGGTACTTTCTGGCCTTGGGCAGTACCCGAAACATTAGCTGCTAATAATTATCTGCACTACCTAATCGTTTACTTTGGCGTTGTATTGCCATCACTTTTCACTGTGTCGGCAATCATATATGCTGTTGCCCTTATCTCTGGCAGTATGCTCTACAGTTACTTTGCAGCACTTGGTATGTTGATATTATTTATTACCGTAGATATTTCTACTGCTATTTCATCTCTATGGGATCCCTTTATGGCTGAAGCCTTTGCTGAACAAACCAAATATTGGACTGCCTCTGAGCGTAACAGTAACCTTTTAAGTTACACAGATGTAATACTCAGCAATCGGTTACTGTGGTTTGGGCTAGCACTGGGGGTTTTTAGTCTTGCCTATTCTCTGTTTTCGTTTCAAAAACCTGTAAAAATCGCTAAAGTAAATCCAGATAAACACAGTCTTGAAGCCACACTTAAAGCGGCCGTAGATGCAGATTATCAGGGCTCTGCAAGCTGGTCAAAAAACACACACTTCCAACAGCTGCTGTTTCGGACCAGCTTTGAGATGATGTCGGTAGTCAAAAGTAAACCATTTATGCTTTTGATGGGTTTTAGTTTTTTCCTGTTGTTTTTTTCCCTCACAGGTCGAGAAACATTGTACCAAGTAGATACTTATCCTTTAACCCGAATTCTCCTTGGCGCTATTCAAGGGTCTTTAACAGCCGCATTAATGGCCGTGCTGTCCTTTTACAGTGCCGACATTATTTGGCGTGAAAGAAGTTGTCAATTCAATGATATTATTGATGCCCTGCCCACTCCTAATTGGGTGTTTGTTGTCAGTAAAATAGCAGCCCTTGCATTAATCATGCATGTGATTGTATTGCTGGGCATCATTATAGCCATCTCATTACAATTGCTAAGCGGTTTTCATGATATCCAAATCAGTAACTATATAAGCCGTGGATTGATCTATTATACCGTTGCTTATGTTTATCTGGCCGTTTTGTGCTGCTTGTTTCATGTACTGGCCAACAATCGTCAAGTTGGTATCTTGTTTTTTGTAGTATTTATGCTACTTTTGGTGCTATCTCGAGATATATTTGGTTTTGAACACCTACTTATCAGTTACGGCCTGCCTGGTATTGCTGCACCACTTTCTGATATGAATAGTGATGGTCGTTTCGCTACGGCAGGATACTGGCTCAGACTATATTGGGGCTCAATAGCGGGGATGCTGCTGATGCTTACTTACGTGCTCTGGAATCGAGGCACATTGCAACCCCTTAAATACAGATTGAGAAGACTAAGGGTTTTTAAATCAAAAGAATATGCCCTACCTATCCTAGTACTGTTAGCTGTTTTCCTTAGCTCTGGCAGCTATATTTTTTACAATACAAACGTGCTCAATAAGTATCGTACCACTAGTGATATTGAACAGCTTAGCCTGGCCTATGAACAAAAGTACCAGCAATTTGCAAACCTGCCTATGCCAAGAATAGTTGATGTGAAGATTGAGGTAGACATTTACCCTTACCGCAGAAGGGTTGAAGCACGGGCAACACAAATATTGCAAAATAAAACCAGCCAGACAATTAACACTGTTCATGTTATTTTTCCCATCGAATTAAAAGTCATCTATGTTGAGCTGCACGGGGCGGTTCAAAAATCTGTGGATACTGATTTGGCCTATTATATTTTTGACCTTAAAACACCTCTGCTACCCGATCAAAAAATTGCACTGAAATTTGAAACGCTTATCCAACAACATGGCTTTCCCAATTCACGGCCTGATATAAAGCTGGTTCGCAATGGTACTTTTATCGGCAACAATCATTTAACTCCTCAAATTGGCTATAGTACTAAACTGTTGATCAGCGATAGAAACACACGTCGGGATTATGGTTTACCGCCATTACCGCGCCTGCCAAAACTCGAAGATACCGCCAGTCATAACAATAGCTATATTTCACAAGACAGTGATTTTATTGCTTTTGAAACCACTGTCTCCACTGTAGCCAACCAGATTGCGGTTTCATCTGGATATCTGGTTAAAGAATGGACACAAGGTAATCGACGTTACTTTCACTATAAAATGGACGTACCAATTATGAACTTCTACAGCTATCTCTCTGCTGACTATAAAGTCGTACATGATCACTGGAATGATATAGATATTGAAGTATTTCACCATGCTGCGCATACGTATAATATTGATCGTATGCTGGCGAGTGTCAAAGATAGCCTTGCCTATTTTAGCCAAACCTTTGGGCCTTACCAATACAAGCAACTGCGTATATTGGAGTTCCCTGCATATCGAAACTTTGCTCGAGCCTATCCAAATACCATACCTTTTTCTGAAGGCATTGGTTTTGTTGCCGATGTAAGAGATCCCTTTGAAATTGATTTGCCCTATTATGTAACAGCTCATGAGGTTGCACACCAGTGGTGGGCACATCAGGTTATGGCGGCCAATTCTCAGGGAGGCACAATGCTGGCAGAAACTTTTGCGCAATACAGTGCATTGTTAGTGATGGAGCAAAAATACGGTAAACACCAACTGCGCAAATTTTTAAAATATGAACTTGATCATTATCTCAGTAAGCGTGCTGATGATGCCGAAGGAGAATTACCTCTATACAGAGTAGAGAATCAAGCCTATATACACTATCGCAAAGGCGCCTTGATCATGTACGCACTAAAAGATTATATTGGAGAAGATATTCTCAATCGTAGCCTTAAACTATTTATTTCCAAATGGGCTTATGCTACTGCCCCCTATGCAATTTCGACGGACTTTCTCGATATCTTAAAACAGCAGGCCGGTGCTAATCATCTTGGTCTGATTGAAGATTTTTTTGAAAAAATTACATTATTCGATCTTAAAATGGTACAAGCAACAGTCACAGAATTAGTTGATGGTCGCTATAAAGTAACTCTTGATGTTGAAGTGGCTAAATTTTATGCCAATGCCAATGGCAATGAGACAGAAACACCTTTTAATTTACCTGTTGATATTGGCCTCTTTCTCAAGAGTCCCGCAGACAATGACTTTCACCACAGTGATGTGATCATGTTAAATAAACAACACCTCACTGATAACGGCTCAAGCATTGACTTTATCGTCAATGAAAAACCCCTTTATGCCGGTATAGACCCATACAATAAACTGATAGATCGCAACTCCAATGATAACCTTGCTAAAATAGAAAACACTGGCTCCTATAATAAATAATCCATTGAAATAATGACGAAGAGAAAAATTTAACATGACTAAACATGAAAACACATTAACCAATCGCAGAAATTTCCTTTCCAGATCGGTCAAAACAGGTGCCGCATTAACTTTAGGTGGCACTTTTTTGTATTTAAACCAGTGTTCTCAATCAGAAAAGCCCCCAAGGCTCAAGCTTAACTTAGTCAAAGACACTAAGGGTTTGTGTGATTTGCCTGCTGGTTTCAAATATACCATTATTTCACAACATGGTGAGGTCATGTCTGATGGACATACCGTTCCTGATTATCATGATGGCATGGGCTGCTTTGCCGGGCCAAAAGGAGAAATTATACTCATTCGTAATCATGAAGTGCCTTTGTTTTTTCCATTTGGTAACACCAAGTCTCCTGAACCCAGCTATGCCTACGACCCTAAGGCCAGTGGCGGCACCACCACCATATGGTTAAATGACAAGTTACAGGTGATCAAACATTATCTGAGTTTAACCGGCACCATACGAAATTGTGCTGGTGGCAAAACACCCTGGGGAACATGGATAAGCTGTGAAGAAACGGATAGTGGCTTTGGCGGAGGCTGGACGATGGGTAAACGCCATGGTTATAATTTTGAAGTCGACCCGCTTAAACCTTTGCAAAAAGCCAAACCACTCAAGGCCATGGGCCGTTTTAGACACGAAGCCGTTGCCATTGATGCAAAAAGTGGTATTGCCTATCAAACTCAAGATGACAACAATGGCTGTTTTTATCGATTTATCCCCAATGAGTTACAACAGTTTGAAAAAGGTGGAACATTGCAAGCCCTTAAAATTGTTGGTGAAAATATCTGGCACACAAGCAGGACCAGCCTAGAAATAGGCAAAAAACACCCCTGCAAGTGGGTCACCATTGATGAGCCTGATCCTGAGGAAAACACCGTGCATATACAGGCACAAGAAAAAGGAGCAGCAATATTTGTCAGAGTAGAAGGCATTGTTGCACACGCAGATGGCATATACTTTGCCTGTACTTCTGGAGGTGCGCAAGGTATTGGACAATTTTTTAAATACACACCTAACCCGGATGACCTCAATAATGGTGGAAGTATCGAACTTGTCTATGAAGCAACAGCCAAAGGCGTGTTAGAAAAACCTGATAACATCACCATCAATCAATGGGGGGATCTGATTATTTGTGAAGACAATTCGCTGGATACACAATGCCTGCTCGGCTTAACCCCAGCGGGTAAAATTTATTATATTGCGGCCAATACCCAGTCCGAATGGTGTGGAGCCTGTTTTTCTGCTGATGGCAAAATACTATTCGCCAATATTCATAAAGAACCAGGTATGACTCTGGCTATTCAAGGGCCTTGGGAATCATTAAGGGTTGCTGTGTAACATATAAGTTTGTGGTAACTAATCTGTGATATCAAGCACGTGGATGTGAATTAATAATTCTATGGTGGTAGAATGGGTTTTTCATATTTTAAAATACCAGCACATGAACGACTCGGAATTCCAACAGGTCCTGGCTTATCTTAAAGATTTGCAAGACAGTATTTGTCACAGCTTTGAAGCAATAGAAACAGAAACGGCTTTTCAACAGGACACCTGGCAACATGCCAATGGTGGCGGTGGACGCACACGTGTGCTGCGTGGTAAAGTATTTGAGTCGGCTGGGGTTAATTTTTCTCATGTTTTGGGGGATAAATTACCAGCTTCTGCCACCGCCAAAAGGCCGGAGCTTGCTGGTTGTGGTTTTGAAGCCTCGGGTGTTTCACTGGTGATACACCCTGATAATCCTTTTATCCCGACTTCTCATGCCAATGTACGGGTATTTAGAACCACTGGCACAGATAACAATAAGTGGTGGTTTGGCGGTGGTTTTGATTTAACTCCCTATTATCCTTTTGATGAAGATATCGTGCATTGGCACAAAACTGCTCAAATAGCCTGTGAGCCCTTTGGCAAAGATGTGTATACAAAGTTTAAAAAATGCTGT
>JAESTH010000273.1 GCA_016763695.1 Alcanivoracaceae bacterium | reverse complement strand
TCTTACGATCCAACCTTCTCTTATGAAGTAGCGGTAATCATCCAAAACGGATTACAGAGAATGTATGGCGATGATGAAGACATATATTTCTACATCACTCTGTTAAATGAAAATTACCAACATCCAGAAATGCCCAAAGGTATTGAAGCTGATATTCTCAAAGGCATGTATCAATACCAAGCCAGTAAAGGTAAAGTCAAAGCCCAGCTATTAGGTTCTGGATCTATACTTAGAGAAGTGATTGCTGCCAGCGAAATGCTTAAAAAGGATTTTAAAGTGGATTGTGATATCTGGAGTTGTCCAAGTTTCACCGAACTTAAACGCAATGGTCAAAGTGTTGATCGTCATAACCGTCTCAACCCAGGCAAGAAAGCACGGGTTTCACATGTTACAAAATGCCTGGCTAACGCACAGGGGCCGGTGATTGCAGCCAGTGATTATGTGCATGATTTTGTTGAACAGATTCGTCCCTGGGTTAAAGCTGATTATACGACTCTTGGCACCGATGGTTTTGGGCGCTCCGATACACGTGAGCAACTGCGTTCATTCTTCGAAGTAGACAGCAAACACATTGCCTTTACCACAGTAACAGCCCTGGTTAAATCAGGAGACTTACCCAAGTCTGCTATAGCTAAAGCATTGAAACTGTATGAAATTGATGCCAGCCGTCCAGATCCCGTGGGAGTATAATAATGAGTAAAATTGAAATAATTAAAGTCCCCGATATTGGCGATGTTGATGCCGTTGAAGTCATTGAAGTACTGGTTACTGTCGGTGATGAAATAGCTATTGATGACGTCATTGTCACTCTTGAAAGTGAAAAAGCCACTTTAGAAGTCCCCTCTTCATCTGCTGGGGTAGTTAAAAAGATAATTGTGAATGTTGGTGATGAAGTTGCCCATGGTACAGATTTACTAGAACTTGAAATCATCACCAATGATGCAGTTGCGCCAGTTACAGTTAAAACCCCTAAAGCAGAAGATGCCGAGGTAATAGAAAAGAGAACAGAACCTGTCAAACAACAGAACATAATACAACAAGAGATCAGCAGAAAACCACCACCAGTCACCTTACAGGCCAACACGCTAGCTGGTAAGAAAGCTCATGCCTCTCCTTCTATCAGAAAATTTGCCCGTGAGCTGGGTGCTGATATCAATTTAATCCCAGGTACAGGCCGTAAGGGACGCATTACCAAAGAAAACGTCAAAGCCTATATCAAAGGGGCATTACAGTCTGGAGGCACAGTACAAGCTGGCACAGCAAATTTTGAAGTCTTACCTCCTGCCAATGAAGATTTTTCCAAGTATGGTGAAATTGAAACCGTTGCCCTTTCAAGAATTCAGAAAATTTCAGGTAAATACCTACATCGTAACTGGGTACGTATTCCACATGTAACCCAATTTGACGAATCAGATATCACCGAGATGGAAGCCTTTAGACAATCGGTAAAAAACGAAGCCAAAGCCCAAGGTTTTGGCCTGTCGCCATTGGCCTTTATCATCAAGGCAGTGGCTGTTGCCTTGCGTAAATTTCCTAAATTTAACGCTTCCATGGATGCCAGTGGTGAAAATTTGGTGATGAAAAAATATTACCACATCGGCATAGCTGTTGACACGCCCAATGGCTTGGTTGTACCAGTACTGCGAGATGTGTTAAGCAAAACCATTATGGAAATAGCCAAGGAAATGGGCGAAATTTCCCTCAAGGCACGCGAAGGAAAACTGGCTCCCAATGATATGAAAGGCGGTTGTTTTTCTGTCTCTTCACTTGGCGGAATTGGTGGCACCGCATTCACACCCATTATCAATGCCCCCGAAGTGGCTATTTTGGGCGTAAGCCGTTCAAAAATAAAACCAGAGTACAATGACAAGGGCGAGGTTGAACCACGCCTGATGTTACCGCTGTCACTCTCTTATGATCACCGTGTCATTGATGGCGCCGATGCTGCACGATTTATTGTGTATTTATCAACCGTTTTAGCCGACCTTAAGAAGATGTTATTATGAGCACAATTATAGATATAAAAATCCCAGATATGGGTGACTTCGATAATGTCCCTGTTATCGAAATACTGGTCAGCGAAGGCGAAACCGTTGCTGTAGATGATTCTTTGATTACACTGGAAAGCGAAAAAGCCACCATGGAAATCCCCAGTCCTCATGCTGGTAAAATAACCGAAATTTTGGTAGAAGAAGGCGAAAACGTTAAACAGGGAACTGTAATAGCCAAAATGGAAGTTTCAAAAGCTATGACTGAAGAAAAAACAGAAAAACCTAAATCTGCAAAGCAAACAGAAACCAAAACCACATCCATGCCTTCACCAGAGACCAATATAAACTCAGATGATTACGACACTGAATTATTAGTACTTGGCGGTGGTCCTGGTGGTTATACCGCAGCCTTCCGAGCTGCCGATTTAGGCATGCAAGTAACCCTGGTTGAACGTTACGAAACCTTAGGTGGCGTCTGTTTAAATGTCGGTTGTATTCCATCTAAAGCCTTATTGCATTCAGCCCAAGTCATCCGCGAAGCCGATCACATGGCACAACACGGTTTATCCTTTGGCAAACCACAAATTGATAAAGACAAATTGCTAGGTTGGAAAGATTCAATAACAAGCAAATTAACAGGCGGTTTAGCGCAAATGGCCAAACAGCGTAAAGTCAAAGTTGTTACTGGCACAGGTTTGTTTGTTGATGAGCATACAATGGCTGTAGATGGTAAAAACATCAGCTTTGCCCAATGTATAATTGCTGCTGGCTCACAAGTATTCAAATTACCAAACATCCCATGGGATGACAAACGTGTAATGGATTCTACCGATGCGCTGGAAATGACAGATATTCCAAAAACCATGCTGATCTTGGGTGGCGGTATCATTGGTTTAGAAATGGCAACTGTCTATTCTGCTCTTGGCACAGAAATCACCATCGTAGAGATGATGAACCAAATTATCCCTGGGGCTGACAAAGATTTAGTCCGCCCATTAATGATGTTATCTAAAAAACGCTACAAAGAAATCAAACTCAAAACAAAAGTCACCAATGTTGTGGCTAAAAAAGATGGGTTAGAAGTGGAGTTTGACGAAAAAGACAAAATCACCTATGACAAAGTATTAGTTGCTGTTGGTCGTGTACCAAACGGCAATAAACTTAATGCAGATAAAGCTGGTGTCACAGTCACTGATCGCGGCTTTATCGAGGTTGATAAACAGCAACGCACCAATGTCTCGCATATCTTCGCCATCGGCGATATTGTCGGACAACCCATGCTGGCACACAAAGCCACCCACGAAGCCAAAATTGCCGCCGAAGTGGCTCACGGTGAAAAAGTATTCTTTGATGCGTTAGTCATCCCATCCGTCGCCTACACCGACCCCGAAGTCGCATGGGTAGGTGAAACCGAGATCACCGCCAAAGAAAAAGGCATCAACTACGGCATTGGTAAAT
>JAESTH010000272.1 GCA_016763695.1 Alcanivoracaceae bacterium | reverse complement strand
GTTAATATAGATTATCATCAATCATACTATTGCTAAAATTAATTCACCATGAAAAATCAATTTATTATTGTACTTCTTTTGTTATCGTTATCCTCGCTTGTTTGTGCAAATGAAAGACGCATAGCTTTAGTCATAGGTAATGCAAAATATTCTCATATGGGTGAATTAAAATATTCAAGTAACGATGCGGATGACATGGCACAAGCACTAACCCAACTAGGTTTTGAGGTCATTAAAGGCACAAATTTAAGCAAATCCAAAATGAGTAAAATGATACGTGCATTTGGAGAAAAACTAAGTTCGGGAAACAAACAAGACACCATAGGACTGTTTTATTACGCAGGTCATGGTTTAGAAGTGGATGGAAAAAATTATTTGATACCCATAGATGGAGACTTGGAGTACCAAGAAGATGCCAGTGACGAAGGCATTTCACTCAATCGTGTATTATCCCGATTTAAAAGCAGTAATAATCGCATGAACATCGTTATATTAGACTCCTGCCGCAACAACACACTTCCGAAACGAGAGCGTGAGATTAGCAGTGGTGGTTGGTCATCTACCACTGCAAGTGGAGTCTTTGTAGCATACGGGACAGCACCAGGACGTACCGTGTTAGATGATGGTAATAACGGTCGCAATGGTTTATTCACCAAGCACATTTTACAAAATATTATAATACCAGGCAAAACATTATCCAATGTATTCAGGTCAATCCGCACAGCAGTGACAACTGAAACTGATAATAAACAAGAACCAGGAGTCTATGACCAGACTCTGGGAGAACAAGACTTTTACTTTATTCCACCAGTCTCTAGCCCAATCCCCAATCCAGTTGTAATCACTCAACCCACAACCCAGCCAACAATAATACAAAATCCAATCCAAGCCCACACAACTCTTAGCCCACAAGCCCCAGAAGGCACCGTTATCGACAAACAACGTAATCTTATGTGGATGCGATGTAGTTTGGGACAGGAATGGAATAAAGCTAACAAGAGCTGTGGTGGTAAAGCTTCAGAACATACATTTGATGGAGCACAAGCCAAAGCCAAGAGTTTTAGTTATGCAGGCTACAGTGACTGGCGTGTACCAACAGTTGAAGAACTAGAAACATTGGTTTATTGCAGTACAAGCAAAAAACCTATTGATAGTAATTGGTTAAATGGTTGTACAGCAGGTTATACTCGTCCAACAATAGACCAAGATAAATTTCCAGATACGCCAAGTTCTAATTTTTGGTCGGCCTCGCCCGACGCTAGTTATGCGAGCCGCGCATGGAACGTCAGTTTCAATAGCGGCTATTCCAACGACGACTTCCGCAACTTCAGTCGGAATGTGCGGCTTGTGCGTTTCGGACAGTGATTTTGTTTTTTTGTTTAAAAACTACAATAACAGTAAAAAGCTAGTTTAAGATAAATTTGTATCTCCAAACTAATACAGAGAGTGAAATTTAGTCCATTCATAAAAGTATTCAATTTATTGATGATGTTGGGTATCGTTGCACTCCACCCAACCTACCCAAAATTGGTAAAACCCGTAGGTTGGGTCGAGCGCAGCGATACCCAACACAAAACAATGGTAAGGTGGTTTGCACACCAGAGATCCTTCGCAACGGTTCCTGTTCTCGGACATGCTCCTAGTTTAACTATAACCCTCAAAAGCAAAGGGGTTTAAAAATTGTCGATGCCACAAAAGTTTTTTATCGGCTGCATTAAACTGTGCCTCTTCGCAAACGTTGTCCCAGTTGCTTTGAATAAGGTCAATTTGTCGTTCTATAAGCGATTGCGCTTGGTCTTTATTGAGATGAAAATACTGTGCTGCTGATAATGCGACTTTTAGTTGGCTTTGATTATTTTGACCTGATATTAACATGGCTTGTGAGCAGATGTTACCTGCTCGCTGTTGAGGACAAATATCGTATGCTGGGGTCAAAGTTAATTTATTGCCATCCCAAAATGCCGCATGATTTCGGGCATGGTCATCGTTGTTCCCTGATAAAATATTGAAAACTAACCGTGAAAATAGTTCTTTTAAGGTTTTATTTGGCGAGTCAAATTTATGCCTAATAATTTCGGCTAAAAGTTCATAACTGGCATATCGTGCCATCATCTCATCAAGTCCAAATAAAGTAAGGGCTGAAATCATGGATTTTCTTTGCCATCCTTCGTGAGTATATTTTCTATCAAATCGTTCTATCAGTAAAACATCTTTATTTAATGCTCGTGTTAACTTAACTTCTGCGACATTGATGCCAATTATTTTTGCTAATCGCATGGCAATATATTCGGCCTTGAGTACGTTGAATAAATCCGAACTTGAGGGAAATTTAGCAATGTACTTTTTGTCATTTGTGTCAATTAGGGCTTTTGGTCTGGCTCCACCGATAGATGTCCCATGGAATAAGGCTTGGTCTAAGGCTGGAGTTAAGAGAATACCTTTTTCAACACGTCGACTTGATTTCAATAATTCTTCCAATGTGGCATTTATGCTGAGTCGTGGTATAAATTCTGTTGCAGATTGTTGAAAATCAAGTGCTCCAATGCGGTCGGATCCTGATGCGAGTAAGTAACTTAATTCGTCTAATTCTGCAGTGTCAATTTGTCTGTCAATTTTATGCAGTTTTCTATTAATAATAACCCGTCTTCCCCATGCATCAGGTGCTGCATCTCTAATACATCCAGGTATGGATAGTCCATTTAGTAAAGGGAAAACTCCAGCTTGAAGTGGTAATTCACCATCATAAATAGCAATGGCTGGTCGGTTATCATTGATTTTTTGTAAATAACTCTGACCATAGTTGAATAGTAGTTTGCCATTGTTTTCATGCAACCTTCCCGCTACTATTGGTTGGTATTCATCGGGCAACCAAATCCATACAAATGCTTCTTTGGGTGTTTTTTCAGAAGTCATCTATCAGTTCTGTTTTAGTGTGACGAATGGATTGTGGCAGTAATGTCAATTGCTTTTCGACGCGATAGATATGTTTATGAAGAGAGTTGTCACCCTCATTGAATAATTGGATACCTACAATTGTTGCTGCTTCAAATACGGCTCCAATTGAACATTTTGGATCGCCTTTTTCGATTCGTTGCAACAAACTTCTGAAAATGCCTGCCCGTTCGGCAAGTTCGATTGTGGTGATTTTCTTCTGTTTTCTTTCGGCGCGTATAAGTTTACCTAGCAAGTAAATAGCATCACTGCTATAGCGCGAATAGCTGTGTTTTGTTTTCATTCAATTTGACTCATTAATAGTTCATAAAACATGCATATGATTTATATATGAATCATTATATTGAAATATAATAGGAATTGTCAAGTTCTAGCCTTGTCCAATATGAGATGAGTCTGAAGCAAAAGCTAATTCTATAATGAAATGAGCCTCAAACTGGCACAAAGTTTAAATTTAGTTCATGATTATCAAATGAGAACAATCATGAAATTAACAGGTTATTCAAGTCACACAAAAAGTAATATTGCAACTCAAAGAAAGCGAAATTGAAAAATATTAATGGATAACTAGAGAATTGATAAGGTTTAAGTATTCAGGCCTAAGAAAAAAACACAAAGGTGTGGTTATTTTATTCCTACGCAAGATCAGAGGGTATTCAAGATCACAGACAACTATGTTGATGGTAATGGACGTACGGTATGTTTTTTGATGAATGTTATGTTAGCCAGTGGCAACTATAATTGGCTTATTGTAGCTGTTGAAAAGCAAAACCAATACATGCAAGCCTTAGAACAAGCCAGTGTCGAACAAAACATTATTCCATTAACCCAGTTTTTAGTTAAATTAATGACAACAAATTAAAAATAATAAAATTGTCCGTCAATACTATGTAATAATCATTACAGCACTAAAAAACATGGAAAACATGAAGAATATATTTATTATTGTAATTATACTTGCCATACAAACTCAATTACACGCATCGGAGCGGCGTATTGCTCTTGTCATAGGCAATGCGGTTTATGACAATGACATCTTAAGTTTATCCAATCCAGAAAATGATGCCACAGATATGGCACAAACTAAAATAAATGTGTATTGCACAACTGGTATGGGGTTTATTCTGGACTATTCCTGTCCTTCACCCTTCGTATCAGCTAATGCTGTTCAATTGCTCCATGCAAATTAGTGGGGCGCAGCCCCAGCGATTTTTTTTGGTATTGAGATGCTAAAAGTTGGGTCGAGCGCAGCGACACCCAACTTGTCTGAAAACCCGAATCAGACAAACACCAAAAAAGCCGAATACACAGGTTCGCCACTACAAAAGAATGTTTAAAACGCAAGTCCGTAGGTTGGCGCTGAGGAACGAAGCCCAACAGCGAAATCCAACAAATCCATTATCAATTGACTTCACGGAGTACTGTACAAAACAACAAATACTAACCAATAAATACCAATACAAAAGTAAATCATCTAAAATAAATAATCAAAAAAACCAATATGTCCGTCAATAGTATACAATAATTGTCACAGCACAAAAGACTCAAAAACTAAGGAAAATTATGAAAAACATCTTCATCATTCTTGTATTAATACTAGCCGTTCAGACACAATTACACGCCTCAGAAAGACGCATAGCCTTAGTCATAGGCAATGCCAAATACAATACAATGGGAAAACTAGCCAACCCTGTGAATGATGCCAATGATATGGCTGAAGCCTTGAAAAAGCTGGATTTTGAAGTTATATCAGGTACTAATTTAAGCAAAAGCCAAATGAGTGAAAAAATTAGAGACTTTGATAAAAAACTGCGTGAAGGCAATAAACAAGACACCATTGGGTTATTTTATTACGCTGGTCATGGTTTAGAAGTACAAGGTAAAAATTACCTTATACCCACCAATGCAGAAATGCATTTTCAAGAAGATGCCAGTGACGAAGGTATACCACTTAATAGAGTCTTAAACAACCTCAGTTATAGTAATAACCGTATGAATATAGTGATATTGGATGCCTGTCGCGACAATCCATTGCAAAAAAGAGACAGAGCAATAAGCAGTTCAGGCTGGAGCGCACCCACCGATGCCAGTGGTATGTTTATCGCCTATGGCACTGCCCCAGGACGTACAGCATCAGATCTCGGTGGCAACGGCCGCAATGGTTTATACACCAAACATATTTTACAAAACATCCAAAAACCCGGTAGAACATTAGAACAAGTCTTCAAATCTATTCGTCAAGGTGTATTAATTGATTCGGATAGAAAGCAAAAGACTGGTCAATACAATGAAACCATAGGCGCTGATTTTTATTTTATTCCTCCCATTAAAAATCCGATAGTAAGCACCAAACCCAATAATAACAATCAAACTACAAATATCAGTAATGGATTAAATACCTTAATCATTCCTCAATCACAAGGAGGTAGAGCAAATCTTGCTCCAGAAGGTACTGTTATAAATAAAAATTTAATGTGGATGCGCTGTAGTTTAGGGCAGACTTGGAATAAAGGCACAAATCACTGTGATGGTAAGGCAAAAGAATATCAATGGGAAGAATCAAAAACTAAAGCAAAAAGTTATAGTTATGCAGGTCATAGTGATTGGCGAGTACCCACAATAAAAGAACTCGAAACTCTGGTTTATTGCAGTCCAGGTAAACCAAAGGTTTATAGTCGTGGTAGACTTGCTGGGTGCCCTGATAAAGATGATAATAGACCAACAGTAGACCAAGATAAATTTCCAGATACTAAAAACTCGATTTTTTGGTCGGCCTCGCCCAATACCAGTTTTTCTAGTGATGCGTGGAGCGTTTATTTCAATTATGGCCATTCCTACAGC
>JAESTH010000271.1 GCA_016763695.1 Alcanivoracaceae bacterium | reverse complement strand
GCATTTGAGTCTGAGGTAAATTGCCCTTTATAATTAAAAGGTCCATAAATAACAATCTGCGCACCAGACTTTAAGTGAATCCCTAACTGTTTTATTAAGGTCTTAACATTTTCCCAGGACATGATGTGTAAAGTATTGGTAGTACAAACAATGTCCACATCAATAATGGGGAAATCTGATACGCCTGATTCAAATTCTATTGGCAATAAAATATTATGACTAGCGCTTTCTTCAAGCCACATTTTTATACCTGCATGATTTTCTAACAAATCCGAAGTATGCCATTTTAATTGACTGAAGTGTGGCGCCATATATACCGCATGTTGACCGGTGCCCGAACCAATTTCCAGCAAGTGTCTATGCTCAGATTTGATGATTCTTTTTAACACATCAAGTATCACCTGCTGGTTGCGCTGACAAGATGGTGCAAACGGCTTTTCCATCAATTTTTATACACCTTGCCTTCTTTCATAACGAAATCCACATCCAATAGTTCTTCAATATCTTCTAATGGGGATTTATCAACAGCAATAATATCTGCATATTTACCAACTTCAATACTACCAATTGTGGCTGACATATCCAATAAATCCGCAGCATTAACCGTAGCTGATTTTATCACGGCCATAGTTGGCATTCCAGCTTGATGCATGAGTACCGCTTCCTGAGCATTAATTCCATGTTTGGAAACACCACTGTCGGTTCCAAAAGCAATTTTCACCCCTGCTTTATAAGCCCTGGCTAGACTGCCTTTCATCTCTGCTCCGACCTTTATGGCCTTTTGTTTAATCGCTGGGCTCATAAAGTCACTGCTCTTTGCCATTTGCATAACAGTCTCACCAGCCAATAAGGTTGGCACCAGATAAGCACCCGTTTTTTTAAACAACTTAATCGCTTTGGGTCCCGTATAAGAACCGTGCTCAATACTATCCACACCTGCCTCGAGTGCTGCGATAATACCATCCTCATGGTGTGCATGCGAGGCAACCTTGCGCCCCATTCTTTTTGCTGCCAACACCACTTCTTTGAGTTCATCCATTTCCATTTGTTGACCTGTGCCTGTTGCCCTATCGGTTAACACGCCTCCTGTTGAGGTGATTTTTATCCAGTCAGCCCCAAATTTTATAGCACGTCTGGTTGCCCGTCTACAATCATAAGGACCATCGCAGATTGATTTATCTGTATAAAACTCCAACAATTCAGGCTTGACTCCACTGACATCAGCATGGCCCCCGGTTATTCCTACTCCACTAGCTGCAATAATTCGTGGCCCATCTACCCAACCATTTTGCACTGCATCACGGTAAGCAAACATATATTGTGAGTCCGAGCCTACATCTCGTACTGTGGTAAAACCTGCCAACAATGTTTTCATACCAAAAGAAATGCTACGCATCCCTACTAACTGAGCTGACATTTTCATTGAATCCTTGGCATTATCGGGACCCAGTTCGCCCTGTAAATGTACATGCATATCCATTAACCCAGGCAACACAAAACTATCTTTTAAATCAATAAAAGTGCTATCCTCTGCAAAGGTGCCTACCTGAGCATAACCTTTTAAGACCTGCGTTATTTTTTTATCGTCAATTACAATAGTCTGTTCTTTTAAAGGTTCTTCACCAGGTATTGCCAATAATTGCCCAGCATATATAACAGTGGTTTTTGCCTCAAGCGCGTGACTGGCACAAATTGATAACAGCGCAATAGTCATTAAATTGACTTTATTCATAATCATTGACCAATTGTACGAATGCCTTAACGCCATTAATTAAATTTGACTCTTCAACATAAAACAGTGGAGAATGATTGGTTGGCGCTGTTTTGGCATTGATTTCATGTGGTGTCACGCCAATGAAAAAGAAAAAACCTGGCACTTCCTGCGCATAATAAGAAAAATCTTCAGCTCCAGTTATCATACCCATATCGATAACCCTATCATCACCAAATACTTTTCTCAGACTGGGTAACATTTGTGCAGTTAATTCAGGATCATTGACCGTAACAGGATAACCAGTATGAATAACCAATTCAGCTGTTGCTCCTGAGGCTCGGGCAGTATTTTCTACTATTTGTCGTAGATTTTCATGAATCATATCACGTATACCCATATCAAAATTTCGGATGGTTCCCACCATTTCCACCTTATCAGGAATAATATTACTGCGAATCCCCCCCTTAATGGCACCAAATGAAACCACTGCGGCGGCTTTGGTCACATCTACTTTTCGACTGACAATGGTTTGTACCGCATTAATGATCTGTGCTGAAGCCACAATTGGGTCGACTCCACCCCAAGGCCGAGAACCATGCGTCTGTTTTCCATGTACTGTTAAATTAAAAGTATCTACAGCCGCCATTGCGGGACCAGAATGATAGCCCAAAACCCCACTGGGTGCTGATGAGGTAATATGTGCCCCAAACACAACTTCAGGTTTATACTGTTTAAATATTCCTTCAGCCAGCATCATCTTGGCACCGCCTTCTTCCCCTTCTGGCGCGCCTTCTTCAGCTGGTTGAAAAATAAATAAAACAGAACCTTTAAGCGTGGCTTTATTTTTTGATAACACTTCGGCTGTACCCATGAGCATAGCCACATGAGTATCATGTCCACAAGCATGCATGACGCCTACAGTTTCACCCCGATAGGTGGTTGTTTGTTTCGAGGCAAAAGGCACATCCACCTGCTCTGTGACTGGTAAGGCGTCCATATCTGCACGCAAAGCAATAACTGGCCCTGGCAAATCCCCTTTCAAAAAACCCGTCACACCGGTATGTGCAACACCTGTTTTTACTTCCATGCCTAAAGATTTGAGATGTTGAGCAATGATTTTTGCGGTTCTAAACTCCCTGTTACTGAGTTCTGGATGTTGATGAAAGTCTCTGCGCCATTCGATAACTTTAGATTCGATATGGCTAATATCCTGGCTGATTTCGGCTGCAATCCCAAAAGAAATAATAAGAAACACAATAAATAACACTGGTTTTGTCATGGTATTTTCCTGAAAAAGTAATGATTGTGGCACATGAATAATACATAAACAATCGATTTCTTCATGATTTTCGGATTATTTATGCCTGTATTGGCTGCAAATTGTGGATTAGTTACAATATTCCACAGCAAATCAAGTATAATCGCGGCCTTGAAAAATATACACTTAATAAAGGTAACGCTGTGACAACTCATATACGAAATATCGCCATCATCGCTCATGTTGATCATGGCAAAACAACCCTGGTTGATGAACTGATTAAACAATCTGGCACTTTAGGTGACCGTGCTGATGATCCTAATCGCTTAATGGATTCAAACGAACTGGAAAAAGAGCGTGGCATTACCATTCTTTCAAAAACCACCTCTATTAACTGGACAAACAAAGATGGTAAAGAATATAAAATCAATATTGTAGACACCCCTGGTCATGCCGATTTTGGCGGTGAGGTAGAACGCGTATTGAGTATGGTTGACTCAGTATTATTATTGGTTGATGCCGTTGATGGCCCAATGCCGCAGACACGTTTTGTAACCTCTAAAGCATTTGAGATGGGTTTTAAACCAATTGTTGTCATCAATAAAGTTGACCGACATGGCGCTCGCATGGATTGGGTAATGGAACAAACTTTCGATTTATTTGATTCATTAGGCGCCACTGATGAGCAACTGGATTTCCCTATCGTCTATGCTTCTGCCATAAATGGTTATGCCAATATGGATAGCGACAGCCGCGATGGCGATATGACACCATTATTTGAAACCATTATTGAAAAGGTTAGTGCTCCTGATGTAGAAATTGATGAATCTTTCCAGATGCAAATCACCACACTAAACTATAATAGTTTTTTAGGTCTGATAGGAATTGGCCGCATTAAACGGGGATCAATAAAATCAAATACAGCCATTACTGTAATTAATAAAGAAGGCAAGACCAGAAATGGTCGTGTATTAAAAATATTTGGCTTTAAAGGACTAGAGCGTATTGAAGTTAACGAGGCATCTGCCGGCGATATCGTAGCCATATCTGGTGTTGACAAGATCAGCATATCTGACACCATATGTGAGAGAGACAAGGCAGAAGCCCTTGTACCACTAACCGTTGACAGACCCACAATTTCCATGCTATTTTGTGTTAACAATTCACCATTTGCAGGTCAGGAAGGCAAGTTTCTTACATCTCGCCAGATCAAGGACAGACTAGAGCTGGAAGCCACCTACAATGTGGCACTGAAAGTTGAATCAACCGCCGATGCTGATAAATACAAGGTATCAGGACGTGGTGAATTACACCTTTCTGTATTGATTGAAACCATGCGTAGAGAAGGGTATGAAATGGCTATTTCACGTCCAGAAGTTATCTTCAGGGAAATAGATGGGGAAATTTGTGAACCCATAGAAGACCTGATGGTTGATGTGGAAACAGAACATCAGGGTGCCGTGATGGAAAAATTGCTAGAGCGTCGCGCCAGCATGAAAGATATGCAACCTGATGCAACAGGCAGGGTTCGCATGCATTTCCATGCACCTGCACGTGGTTTGATCGGTTTTCAAAGCGAGTTTAAAACCTTAACTTCAGGCACCGGTATAATGACCCATATCTTTGATCACTATGCCCCCAAATATAACAATATAGTCAGCGGTAGACAAAATGGTGTATTGGTCTCAAACGCCAAAGGCAAAGCACTGGCATTTGCTTTATTTAACCTGCAAAAAAGTGGCCGACTACTGGTAGAGGTTAATGTCCCAGTATACGAAGGTCAAATAGTGGGCTTAAACTCTCGTAGCAATGATTTAACCGTTAACCCAACCAAAGGCAAGCAGTTAAACAATATTCGTGCTGCTGGCAAAGATGAAGCATTGATACTATCACCACCTATCAAACTGTCGCTAGAACAGGCAATGGAATTTATCGAAGATGATGAACTGGTAGAAGTCACACCAGCATCTATCCGTATTCGTAAAAAACTATTAACAGAAAGCGATAGAAAAAGAGCGGGTAGACCACCAAGAAAATAACCTTAGCCAGATGAAAATCCAACTTTATAAAGGGTGTTAATATAACACCCTTTTTTTATAGCTCTTGAGCCTGATATAATAAAGCACATGAATACAAAAATGCACACCAGTAAACACAATATCGATTTAATCAATAACCTAAACATCACATCTGCCCGATTAAGCTTAAAAAAATTTAGCCTCGCAGAAGTTGAGTATAATGTTGCACATGAAATGAATACAGATATCATGCGCTATATCAGAGACCCCATGTCTATTGAAGACACCCGTAAAAAAACCATGCTGGCAGTGCCTGACTGGAGTGGAGCAGAAAAAGACTGGGTCTTGTTTGCCCTGAGGCTGACCGAGTCAGATGATTACATAGGCATGGTCTGCATGCGATATGAGTCGATAGAAAATGATACACTAGAAATCGGCTGGAGACTGGGCAGCGAGCATCATGGCATTGGTCTGGCTACAGAGGCAGCCTCCCTGCTGCTGGACTTTCTTAAAGAGCAGATTAAGCCACATAAGGTCACAGCCTATTGTGTGGCAGAAAATACTGCATCATCCAATATCATGCTCAAACTGGGCATGCAACAGGAGGCCTGTCTACGCCAGTTTAGCCGACTTGGTGGACAATGGTTTGACGAGGCCATTTATGGAGCGATCTTAAACTAGGCAAAAAAAATCCCACACCTTAAGTAATAACTCAAAGTGTAGGCATTTCTTCTCACCCTCTTCGTGGGATATGTGCTGTGGGATTACACATTTCCTGACTTTTTAGTCCTCATGGGTCATTAATACACAGTTTACTGTTTCACTACTCTGTTCTACTATATAGCAAATTAGATCGGTGACATCATCAACAGCAGTGACTGACACGACTGTTCCTGATACACCAACGTCACCTTCTTGAACAGCGGCACTTATACTAAAGGTTACAAATACCAATAAGATTATTATTAATAGTTTCATTTTATTTATCCTCATTATCATTAAATTCAAACACGGATACTCCATATGACGGATAAGTATCCGGCTTCACATCGCTCTCATATTTCTCGAGCAAATCGATTATATCGTTAGAGCTCTTTTTTAATAACGTTTTCATTTTAGGTTTTAGTTCTTTTATATCAGCGGGGCCTATCTGCGTAGAGAATGATGACATCTGATAATTTTTTTCCTCAAAAGTAAGATCTTTAAAATTATGCAGTACCGTATCGGCATACCTGTTTAACACAGACGTAGACGTATCAAATCGTTGTATAGTTTTCAGAGCATCAGATTGTTTCGCTACAATCAATTCAATCTGCTTGCCATGATCAATTACACTACCAATACGTACGAGTTCTGTTAATACCGCTTTATAGGTCAAAGTTCCTGACGACCATTGTTCACAAATACTTTCGAATGTTTTAAAAGGACCTTTTTTGGGGAGTTTATTTTGACCAGGGTAATATTTATTAAGGGTCCATTTAATATCGCTTAAAATCAGAGTCAGCTTGTTGGATTTAACTGCGGGCATTTCACCATTAAGATAACCAGTGATAAAACGCCGGTCTATGCCGGTGCGCACTGCCAGCTCGACCTTGCTGGCTTTGGGGTTTTGTTTTTTTGCTTCCAAAACCAGTTGTTCATTTAAACAATGGTTATAATCATGCCGGCTGATATTAAACCTCAATATCAGTTTGGCAACTGCTCGGGAAAATAGACTGATCAGCTTTTTGGGGATAACATTGAGCTGGCTAATTTTATGTTCTTGTGAATTTGTTGTCATAAGTAGATCTCTGTGGGATTAGTACCTTCAAATAATCAAGTTATTATAGTAAAAACAATAATGTTTAAACCGATCTTGTGCTTAAATGCACAAGTTGTATTATATCCTAATACATGCGCTATCACTAATGTTATTATTGATTTTACTTATATGGCATCAAAACCTACAATAACCAGCAATAATACTCGCATTTATCTAACAGTGACAAAACTTGGTCATTATAGTTAAATTTCATTGTTTTGGCATGTCATCATTTATGGTTTTTTAAGTGTCGTGCGGCGAGATTGTAAAACATCTCACGGATGCGAGATTTTAGTCTTGCCATTTTCGATAGATAAAAAAACTAAAATATCAAATGACCGTATCGCTAGTTTGTGAGGTACATTATTTTCAAATACGCATCGAGAAAAGCGAGGTTGAAACCTCACGTCCAAAATATTCAGAGTTCTTTTTAAAATTTAGCGTTAACTAAAAATGTACATGTCATTTAACTATGAGACTGATATTTTCAAAAATAAATGGTTCAGATTGTGGCTAGCATCCCACACAACCCAACCTTATCTGTTATACCTTTAACTTACGCATGGCTCGAAAACCAAAAAAATATAATAGCCCAGCAGTTAGCCATACTATCCCTATATAAAAGACTGTATCGCTGACTTTGTCTGGTTGTCTAAACCAAAGTTGCAAAGGTAATATGCCGCGAACAGTGCAAACAAAGGCAATAGTATAAATACCGAACTTAAGCATCGGTAATTTAAGAATCACCTTTGCACCAGATAGGGCGTAACAACCTAAAAGAATAAATATTGCTGATACAAAAATAGCACCTAACGGAGCTAAAAGTGTGCCAGCATTAGCTGACTCAACAATGATAGATGGAACCATTTGAGCTGCATAATACTCAGGGCCGAAATAAATACATGATAAATGTGCTAATCCAGTACATATAGCAATTAAGGCTGCAGCAGTAAAAATATTACTCCGTGTTTAGAATTTACACCTAACTCCATTTAAATCTATAACAATTATTAGGGTGCATTGGTTTGTCATTATTGCACTGGAGTTAACAATTACTTGTTGACGTTTAGTTTTCATTATTTTAATAGTAAAGTCTCAATACTAATCACTATACACCGTGCCACAGACCAACACAACATTACCACGGCAGTTATAATTGTTTTTATTTCAATGACTTAATTATAGATATCATTATTCACCAGTAATTCTAATCTAGTTTATTATTAAATTATTAGTAACTGCTCACTCCTCTAGTCATTACCGCGAAGGCGGCAATCTCACAAATATTACTGATAATCATCACTAAATCTAATCATTTTTTCCCAATAGATTCCTGCCTTCGCAGGAATGACGGCAGTGAGTAATTACAATTATTATAACTAAATCACAATTAACACTAAGTAATTGGTTGACTAAATGTTATTATATACAGATAAAGTCAACCAAAACAAATGAAATGAAATGAAAGATATAATAGCCTATAGAATCAAGAATGCCAGAATTCTCAAAGGTCTCACTTTGCAGAACTTAGCAGATGAATTGCATGTTTCAAAACAAATGATTAGTAAATATGAAAAAGGCATGTCACTTCCTAATAGCCAAAGCATAATTAAACTGGCAAAATTATTAGATCAAAAAGCAGACTATTTCTTTCGTGCTTTCAAGATTGATGTTGGGCATGTGAATTTTAGAAAAAAGTCAAAATTTTCAATTAAAAAACAGAAATCACTAAAAGAGCAAATTAAAATAAATCTTGAAAATTATTTATGGATAGAAGATCTACTTTCAATTGATTATTCATTCAAAAATGTTATTAATAATTTTAAAGTAAGTAACGTCCGTGAAGTAGAAAAAGTTATTCTTCAATTGCGGAAGAAATGGGATATTGGCAATGATCCTATCTACAATATTATTCAACTATTAGAAGACAAGGAAATTAAAGTAATAGAACTTTTTGATGTTGATGATAAATTTGATGGCTTAGCAGCTTTTGTAAATGATAAATACCCTGTTATTGTTGTTAATGGAAATTTTCCAGTAGAAAGAAAACGGTTTACTTTATTACACGAACTGGGTCATTTATTATTAAAGATAAAAGACAGTATTGATTCAAGACAAGAAGAAACTTTATGTAATCAATTTGCATCAGAGTTTCTCTTACCAAGAAAATTTTTATTCAATGAATTTGGTGGCAAAAGAGGACACATCACTTTACCAGAACTTATAAGCATTCAAGAAAAGTATGGAATTAGTATCCCAGCCATTATTTATAGACTGGTTGATGCTAAAATAATAGCAAAAGAGAAGCATGCCAGTTTTTATAAAAAAATAAATTTTGATCCTAATTTAAAGGAACTAGTCAACAAATCAAGATTCAAGACCCCTGAACACTCAAATCGATATCAGCAATTAGTCTATAGAGCACTAGCACAAGAAAATATCACTATGAGCAAAGCCTCATCATTACTGAATATAGATTTAAATTCAATTATGGACAATGGTTTATTAATTTAGATGAAAGTTGTTATAAACGATGCAAATATTTTGATAGATCTAGTCAAATTGGATTTGATTGATCAATTTATAGAGTTAAACTTTGAAATACACACAACAGACTTTGTATTGGCAGAATTAAATGATGATCAACATGAAATCATCACAAAAATATCGAATAGTTTAAGTCTAAACATCATCAGCACAAATGAAACAAGTGACTTAGAATCAATGTTCATACTACAAAATAATAATCAGGGACTAAGCATTGAGGACTGTTCAGTTTGGCATTATGGCAATAAACTATCTGCCACTATTTTAACCGGTGATAGAAAATTGGCAAATTGTGCCAGAAATAGCGGGCTAGAAGTCAGAGGCATTATTTATATCTTCGATCAATTGTTAAAACAAGGAAAATTAGATTTTCAACAAGCCATTATTAAAATCAATACTCTCTATCAAATCAATCAAAGATTGCCAAAAAAAGAAATTGATAAAAGAGTCGCATTGTGGAAAATGAACAAAATTGTATGAGAGTGTGTACACAACTATGTAACTTCAGGTAAAGGCGCCCCTTAAGGAGATTTTTAAAATAAACATGTGTATTGAGTCAATTTGATTTTCATTAATTAATATTTTGGTGAGATAATGACCCAATCATTGAACTTTTAATTGCATTGGTGGTAACAGTTGGGTAGTAAATTAAAATACATCCAATTTAATTGGATTAAACGTAAGGAATAATTAAATGAAATTTGTGGCGAGTAAAGATGCTCCTGATATTCCGCTAGAAATATTAGAAGCCCAAGAGTCTGATGAATTAGTGTTTTTTTGTGGGGCTGGAGTATCGTACCCATCAGGCTTACCTGATTTTGACAAGTTAGTAGATGATGTATACGTAGCTTTAAACGAGAAGCCTGATAATTTAGAAAAAGAAGCTATCGAGTCACATTTCTATGATCGGGCTTTAGGTTTGTTAGAAAGCAGGTTGCAAGGAAAGTCACAAACCCTTAATCACCAAGTAAGAAAAGAAATTATTAAACGACTTAGCATAAGTAATGCTGCAGATCTATCAACACATAGGGCTTTGTTAGAATTATCTAAAACTAAAAATGATAGATATAGATTAGTTACAACCAATGTTGATCATTGCTTTTTGAATACCAATTTAGTATCTTGGAAGCATATTGATGCAGCCTCTAAGCTGCCTATTTCTAAACCACACAAATGGGAAAGTATTGTTCACTTACATGGAATCATCGATGAGAGTCAAGATGCAGAAGGTATTAACCTTGTTTTTACAAGTGGTGATTTTGGTTCGGCATTTAACTGAAAGGTGGGCAAGTAAGTTCGTTACAGAGCTTTTCAATCACTTTACAGTTCTATTTGTGGGATATAGTATAAATGACCCCGTCTTACGTTATATGACAGATGCAATTGCTGCTGAGAAGCGTACTGGATATAAAGGATTTAAAAGTCCATATATTTTAACAAAAAAAGAATCTAGCAATGATATAGATTCGTGGAATGTTAAAGGTATCAAGCCACTCTTATATTCTGGAGATCATAAGAATCTCCATGATACGTTAAAAGCATGGTCTGCTTATGCTCGTGATGGTTTAAATGGAAAAATAAGAATCATCAATGACAAAGGACGTATTAAGCCTTACCCTCCCTATGATCAAGATGAATCAGTTATCCAAGTTATTCATTCATTATTAGAAAAGACTAATTTAAAAAAAGGAGATGTTACAGGAGCACCTTCAAGAAAGTTTGCTGAATTAAGGAACCCACCAGCACCAATTGAATGGTTGCAGTTT
>JAESTH010000027.1 GCA_016763695.1 Alcanivoracaceae bacterium | reverse complement strand
TTATACACGTATTTTAATAAACTCTTATTTATTGTAATCTAAAAAGTTGTAAATTAACTCACAGTTAGATATTCTTAAACATATTACGAGCTGATAGGAGTTGGCAGGTATTATACGTTGCAAGGAGACCTCATTATTCCCCTCAGTAAAACTCAAATTAAAACAATAAAAATAAATTAAATGAATAGAAAAATAATTTTACCCGAACTTTCTTTAATTGCCATGATTGGCATATCGAGTTCTGGAAAATCAAGTTTTGTTAAAAAACATTTTCTTCAATATGAATCAGTATCATCTGATCAATGTAGAGGAATCGTTTCAAATGATGAAAATAATTTAAAAGTAACTGCTGATGCTTTTGAGATGCTGGACTATATTGTCCGTAAACGTCTTAAACGTGGATTGTTAACAGTGCTTGATGCCACTCATGTGCAACCAGATTCTAGGAAAAGCATCTTACAAGCAGCACGTGATTATCACTGTTTACCTGTAGCTATAGTGTTAAATCCTCCAATGGAAGTCATTGAAGAACGTCATGAGAATAGAGAAGATAGAGAGTTTTCCAAACGGGTTCTTGCCAACCAACAACGCCAATTAAAGCGCACCATTCGGTTTCTTAAAAAAGAAGGCTTTAGATATATATACAAATTGAATTCCATTGAAGAAATCGATAATGTAGAAATCATTCGCCAGCCTATGTGGACTAACAAGAAAAATGAAGAAGGGCCATTTGATATTATCGGTGATATTCATGGTTGTTATGATGAATTACATAAATTACTGCTTCAGTTAGGCTATCAAATAACAGATGCCGAAAACCAACGATATACAATTATTGCTCCTGAAAATAGAAAAGCAGTCTTTGTTGGTGATTTGATCGATAGAGGACCTGAGAATATAAAGGTTCTTAAATTGGTCATGGATATGGTGAATCAAGAAGCTGCCATTTGTGTACCAGGAAATCATGAGAACAAATTATTGAAGTGGTTACGAGGTCGTAAGGTACAATTAAAACATGGGCTAGAAGTAACAACAGAACAAATCAAAAAGGAAACTGATGAGTTTAAAATAGAGCTAGAAAAGTTTATCGATAGCTTAATCAGTCATTATGTATTTGATCATGGAAAACTTGTTGTGGCTCATGCAGGAATGAAAGAGTCTTATCAAGGAAGAGGCTCAGGAAAAGTGAGGTCCTTTGCATTGTATGGTGAAACCTCTGGTGAAACTGACGAGTACGGTTTGCCGATTCGTTACAACTGGGCTAGAGATTACCGAGGTGAAGCTCTGGTTGTTTATGGGCACACGCCAGTTCCTGAAGCTGAGTTTTTTAACAACACCATTTGTTTGGATACAGGTTGTGTATTTGGTGGAAAATTAACCGCGTTAAAATACCCTGAAAGCGAACTGGTATCTGTTGCTGCAGCTGAAGTTTATTATGAACCTGTAAAACCATTGGTCCCTGAATCAAATAGCTCTAGCAATCAACAAATAGACGATGAATACCTCTACTTAGAAGATGTAACAGGTAAGCGCTTCATTTCTTCTCAGTTAGGTGGAAATATAAAAATTGAAGCGAATAGATCAGCCTCAGCTTTGGAATCCATGAGTCGCTTTTGTATACATCCAAAATGGATTAACTACTTGCCACCAACCATGTCACCACCAGCAAGCAGTAATTTTGAAGACTTTTTAGAACATCCTGATCAAGCCTTTGACTACTATAAAAAACAAGGCGTCAAACAAGTCATCTGTGAAGAAAAACACATGGGCTCCAGAGCCATAATCCAGATTGGTAAAGACAGTGAAGCGATAAAAACCGCTTTTGGAATCACCACAGGTGAAACCGGCATTGTTTACACTCGAAATGGTAGGCGCTTTTTTAAAGACAGAGAATTAGAGCATGAATTTATTTCAAGATTTTCAACTGCTATTACACAATCTGGATTATGGGAAGAACTAGACACAGATTGGTTAACCCTTGATTGTGAAATCATGCCTTGGTCGATGAAAGCCATGGATTTAATCAAACGTCAATATGCAGCTGTAGGATGTACATCTTATGCGTCAACATTAGTTTTGCAAAAAGCACTAGAACAAGCCAAACAACGAGGGCTAGATGTGGATCATCTAATCAGTTCAGCAGAAACAACATTAGAGAATTCGATTCAATTTAAAAAAGCCTATCAAAACTATTGTTGGAATGTTGAATCTTTAAATGATATTAAAGTAGCGCCATTCCATATTATGGCCAGCGAAGGTCGCACACATACAGATAAGAATCATCAATGGCACATGGAAAATATCACCAAGATTTCCGACCAAGATAATGACATATTATTTAAAACCGAATACTTCATAGTTGATCTTGATGATGCAGATAGCATTGATTCTGTCACCAAATGGTGGTTGCAACAGACTCAAAACTTAGCTGAAGGCATGGTAGTTAAACCATTAGATTTTATAGCACATGGCGAACGAGGGATCACTCAACCAGCAATTAAAGTTCGAGGCCAAGAGTACTTAAGAATCATCTATGGAATAGATTACACCAAGCCTGAAAATCTAGAACGATTAAGAAAAAGATCTCTTGGGATCAAAAGACGGTTGGCTATTAGTGAGTTTAAATTAGGCTATGAATCCTTACATCGATTCACTCAAAAGATGCCTTTAAGGCAAATTCATGAATGTGCTTTTGGCGTGCTAGCCATGCAAAGCGAACCAACAGATCCGAGGCTATAGTTATGTTGTTATCAATTACATTAGAACAAACAGAAAACAAAAGCTATATAGCCTCAGACTTAGGATATTTATTGCATAAAAACCCTGCCAACGTGCATGAGTTTAATTTAAGCTTTGGTAAAGCTCATGTTTTTTACCCTGAGGCCACTGATGAAAGATGCACCGCAACCTTATTTGCCGAATTAGACGGTATAGATATCGTTAAAAATTATAGAACACCTAAAGGCAGCAATAAAGAACTTAAACAATACGTAAATGACAGGCCTTACACCGTTAATTCTTTCTTTACTGTGGCCTTAAGTCGTATTTATAGAACGGCCTTGAATGGAGCCTGTGTTAAACAACCAGAATTAGTCACCCAACAATTACC
>JAESTH010000270.1 GCA_016763695.1 Alcanivoracaceae bacterium | reverse complement strand
CCATCTGTCATGCCAATTCCCGCTGGACGATCGCCAAGATCAATCAGGTTTCAAGCAACTATAGGAAAAATTAGTGTAACTACTCACCCCGTCATTTCTGCTAAGGCAGAAATCTATTGGAAAAAATGATCAGATTGAGTGATAATTATTAATAATATTAGTGGGATTACCGCCTTTGCGTTCAGTGAATAGAAAGAGAGTCGTTACAAATTAGTTTGATAAGTACATTTAGTGGCCTATTTATGATTCATACTCATAATTTTAAGCAACGAAAATTTAATTAATTCTATGCTGGTTTCTTGTTTTAGAACTCATTGCCATGTATCATATTTTGTATGTATAGCTTTAAATTAAGCAGTATTTTACATAAATGTTAAAAAACCAATGTTTTTTCTTGTTTTTGTTAATTAATTAACTTAAAAGGCATGAAAGTAACTGAAAATTTGGTTAAAATGTATAGAATCAACCAAATTGGTTTTAATGGATATGACAGAAAAACTTGATAAAATGATGAGCTATATGGCGTACCGGTTGTTTAAACCGATTGCGACCATATTTTTAAGAAACTTTATACCTTACAAAACAGCGGCAAAATGGCTAAAACAGGCCTATGTTGATGTGGCGCAGAATAATGCAGAATTTGCTGTCGAAGGTAAAAAACACACCAAATCACGGATCTCTGTTATTACAGGATTGACTCGGGTAGATGTAGATCATGTTTTGAAAATGCCTAAACTAATCAATGCCTCAGAACAGAACTGGAACCGAGCAACCAAAGTAATCAGTGGCTGGATCAGTGACCCTGATTATCTTGAGGATGGTGAGCCTAGACAAATTCCATTAACAGGCGATTGTTCATTTGAATCCTTAGTGAAAAAATACAGTGGTGGGATTACTCCCAGAGCTGTAATTGACGAATTAAAGCACATCAACACCGTTGTAGTAAAAGGTGATGATGTGAGATTGCTACACAAAGAGTATATTTATAAAGCTGGCAAAGATCAGTTGATAACTCTTGAAAATATAAGTCTATCTGCGGGTGGTTTGTTGGATACCATTACGCATAACACTAAAGTTGAAAATGTTACAAAAATGTTTCAACGAACTATTATTCAGCGTAAAGTCCCCAATTCCCTCGTAAAAGCTTTAGAAACGTATATTAACGATGAGTCTACTTATTTCTTACATACACTTGATCAGAAACTGACTCAAAAAATTGAAAACTCTCCAAAACTTGATGAGCCAACGGAAAATATGGTTGGACTGGGATTATATTATTATGAAAATTAATCTATTAGCTATTTTATTTGCTTTTTATTGCTCTGCACCAAGTGCAGAAAACCTACGACCGCCCGAAACAAAAGAAATTATCGGCAGTGGTATTTTTGAGGTAAACAAAACCAGAACGTATACAATAAATGATGAAACAATGATTACCCTTGATGACACGGTAATAGATCAAAGTTTATTTGAAATTATTGGTAGTGGTTTTAAGTCGGCATTTACTTTGCTTGATGATGTAAATAGTACAATTGATACGGGCACTATCAATGCAATTGAATTGATTACTAACCTGCAGGGCCCTGTTACTTCCATTTCACCTTTAGAAATCCTTGGACAACCAGTCTTGACAACAGCTGATACTGTATTGGTTTTATCTGGATCAATAGCGCTTGATCAGTCTGTTGCAGTCAGTGGTTACCTCAGTGCTAATAATAGCCTGAAGGCCACAAGAATTATGCCAAGTAATGATTTGCAAGCATGGAAGATACGTGGTTTTGCCAGTGAAATTACTGGTGCTGGCTTTAAAATTGGCAGTTTGACTATCAATCGAGGGGCTGAGCAGATCCAGAATTGTGATAGTGTTGGTGGTTTTAATGATGGTGTACTCGTTGAAGTGAAAATGACATCCAATGCTGATTATGTGATTGGTACACCTGTCAATGGCATACAAAGCATTGCCTGTTTAATGTTGAATCAACTACCAAAAGAAGCAGGGACTCTTCCATCTGTGGTACAGGGCTTTATCAGTCAAACTCAAGGTCATAATTTTTGGTTGAACGATATAAAAGTTAATGTCAATAATAGTACGGTCTACGAGAATGGAGAGCGTGATTTTATTGATGAAGCGATTAATGTTGAGGTTCAGGGTGTTTTTAATGCCGAAACTTCAGTTTTACAGGCTGATGTTGTGCGTTTTATGGATAGACGAATTGAAATTACCTTTCCTGTAGTACCAGAAGACGTTAGTATTGATGAAAGTATATTAATTAATGGTGTTACCTTCTTTAAAACTCCGCAAAGCAAGGATGTTGCAAATATACTTGCAGGTATTGCTGATGATAAGCAGATCCAGATTAGGGGTTATGTTGACTCTAATGGTATAGCCTATATATCAAAAATTCTTGATAAAGGTGTACCTAATTTTAATAACATCTCCTTGAGAGGGGATATCTCAGCTCTTGATAATCCACTTTTCTCAGTGTTAAATTTTCAAATAGATAGTAGCAATAGCCTGATTATTAATCTGGGAGCCGGTGTCATTGATGTTGAAACATTTTTTAATTTAGTTGTGATAGGTTCGCAGGTTGAAATCAAAAATGCACAATATGATAGTGTTTTAAATCAATTGATAAATGCCAATATTACTATCAGAAAAATTGAAGCTCCGAATAAAATATCGATAAATAACAAAGAAATAATTGGCTCAGGAATTATTCGGGGGTTTGGTACCGCAACCATTACAAAAACTAATGATTGGATGTTTAAATCTGACTTCGAATAAACTTTGTGCCTGGAGTTAAGTAATTAAACTTAAGATAATATATTTAACCGTTTTTTTTACGGGTTTATTCTCGTTAGTTTATCAGACGATTTGGCAGCGCTATCTGACATTTTTGGTTGGTGCTGATTCTCGCTCTTCAGTGCTTACTCTGACTGTGTTTTTAACCTCCTTAAGTATTGGTTATTATTTAGCGGGTCGCAGTGCTGGTCGAATAAAAGGCCAAGAACTGTTTTACTACGGGGTCATAGAGTTTTTGATTGGTCTGTGGGCGGTATTATTTCCAATGCTGTTTAAATTCTCTTTCTCTTTAGTCGCTGCGGGTTTAATCGATAATATCTTTGGAGATGTACTTCTGGCTATTTTCTTAACAGCCATACCTGCCATATTGATGGGGACAACCTTGCCCTATTTGACCCAGGGATTGAGCCAGTCTTTTAAATCCTCCAGTAAAACCCATGCATCAACTTATGCAATAAATACCATAGGTGCCTGTTTTGGGACGCTATTGGCTGGCTTTATGTTGATTCAACTCATTGGTCTTGCATCGTCATTACATTTAATTGGTGCTATCAATATGGGCTTCGGACTACTTATGGTCTATATTTTTTATGCTTCAAATAGAAAGGTAATGGCTGATGGTGGAGCATTGAATAATACAGTTAAGAAAGTACCTGTCAAAACGGATTATTTTGCAAATGTACCCGTAGCTAAAACTGTTCCAATACTGGTGGTTGCTGCTTGTTCAGGATATTTGTTAATTGCTTTGGAAAGTTATTTTATTAGATTATTTTCGATTGCAACAGATGGTTCTATCTATGCCTATCCCACCGTGGTCACAGCTTTTATTGCTGCGGTTGGTATTGGTGCAGCACTTTCAGGAAAATTGATGTATAAGTCCCACAAAATATATACCATTATTCCTTTGCTGGTGATGTTTTTGTGGCTGCTGATATATCTCTCCATTCAATACTGGCCCTATGCAGATTATATTATCAAACACTGGGTTGTGCAGTGGTTTGATAGCTTTGATTATTTACCAGTTGTTCGTTTTATTTTTCTGTTTCTGATTATTGGCTTACCCGTGATTGCCTCCAGTATGTTGCTGCCTTTTTCTTTTCATTTTTTTAAAAACAAAAAAACAAGTTTGGGTAAAACCACCGGTGATCTTTATGCTGTCGCGACTATAGCGACTATATTTGGTGGTTTACTTGGTGGTTATTGGTTGTTTAATCAACTGGATTTTCAACAAACATTTTTGTCTTATTTTATTGTGATGATCATTATGTCAATTGTGGCATTATGGGCGTTTAAAACTACAATAAAAAGGCATGTGCAAACAGTTGCAATATTGGTGTCTTTCATCTCACTGATATTTGTTTTTCCCGCTAGTGATTTTAATAAAAACCTGGCACTTAGCTATTATTTTCAGACCCCATCAAATACTGACATCGCAATTGAAAATCCCAGTGATGCACGTGATTGGCTGTGGAGTTGGTTTGATTATGATCAGATCATTTCTTCCTCAACCCAGGCTGAGGGTATAGTCAGCATTTTTGATAAAGACCATACTAAAAGGATGATAACAATAAATGGCCGTTCTAACAGTGGTACTACGGGTTCAGATTATCAGGGCAATGCTTTGCTAGGCTTGTTTCCATACTTAATGACAGAATCACCCAAACGTGTTTTGGTCATCGGTTTGGGCACTGGTGTAACTGCAGGTGCCATTGCTCACCAGGTTTTAGTTGAAAGTGTTGATGTCTGTGAGATTAATTCGGCAGTAACTCAGCAGTTACCGCATTTTGATTTTGCGACTTTTGATGCCAGTAAAAATCCAAAGATTAATGTGATTCAATCAGACGTGGTCAAATATTTATTAAGATCAAAAAAGCAGTACGATATAATTGTTTCAATCCCTTCCAATTTTTGGACTGCTGGCATTGAAAACTTGATGATGCCAGAATTTTATACAATTGTGCGCAGCAAGTTGGCAAAAGGAGGGGCTTTTATCCAGTGGATTCCTGATTATGATTTTTCTGAACAGGGGTTGTTAACATTGGTTAGGTCATTTACCAGTGCTTTCGATTCATCCAGTTTGTGGAGGCTAACTCAGGAAGATTTGGTGCTCATGTATCAAAAAGAACAGAATGGGTCAAGACCATGGGTGAATAATCGTTTATATGACAATACTTATCTAAATACCATGGATAGTATAAACTATACTAATCCTAGTCAGTTAAAACTTGCCCAAATAGCCAGCAACCATGATTTGCTTGATTTGGCCAAGAGGGGCAGTATACACAGCCTGGATAGGCCTAGTTTGGGTAAGATTGCCCTGAATGCGCTGTATAATCCAGAAGAAAATTATTCAGCAGAGCAGGCGATTAACAATCAATAGTTGTGAAGATCTTCATCGAAAAAGGCATCTCGAAAGATGCCTTTAATACTACTTGATTAATGATATTATTATAGGTGTATAATTGGATCAGGGTTTCCATCAGGATCATTGTTAGCTGTGCCACTTGAGCCAGGGTGACCATTTGTCATCATAATGACAGCACAGGCATGTGGTGACGCCATTGAGGTGCCTGATATAGTATTGGTACCACCGCTTTTCCATAAAGAGAAAATACTCACACCTGGAGCAGCAAAATCAACTGGTGGGTTGCCAAAATTAGACCAAGAAGGCATATTGTCATTCACATCAGTTGCTGAAATTGTAAAAACTCTGTTACCATTAGCACGTGCAGGTGAATGATTGTTGGCATTATCGCCATCATTACCAGCTGCTAATACAAAGAATGCACCAGAAGCATTTGAGGCAGCAACAACAGCATCATCAAGAACTTGGCTGACACCACCGCCCAAACTCATGTTTGCACAATCGCCAGGCATGGCATTTGCACCTACAAAATCAACACCAGCTATTACACCAGAAGTTGAACCAGAACCACGACGATCAAGTACACGTACAGGAACAATAGTCGTGCCAGGAGCTACACCCAAAGAACCAATGGTGTTGTCTAATGCGCCAATGGTACCAGAAACATGTGTGCCATGACCATTTTGGTCTTCCATGCCGCCGCTATTAATTGCTGTAAAGCCTCGACTAGCATCAACATTTAGATCTGGATGATCAAGATCAACACCTGTGTCAATAACCCAAGCAGTAAAACCAGTACCATCAACAGGGCCTCCTACACGTGCCGTGCCGTATGAAACCTGTTGGCCGCCACCGCTACCGCCACCTGGTTTACCTTTGCTGATAGATACGATACTATCAGGAGTAAATGATCTAATCTCGCTATTTTTGCCAAATGCTTTTTCTGCGGCTGCACAGGACATATTAATAGTGAAGCCTTTAATTG
>JAESTH010000269.1 GCA_016763695.1 Alcanivoracaceae bacterium | reverse complement strand
CTTCGCAGGAATGACGGGGTGAGTAGTTACGATTATTGTTTGGTAATCAAGTCCTAATTATGAAGCGGCAGGCCATAACCAAGCAAAGGTCGCAGCAACAACTAGTCCGTAAATCAGCGCATCTATAAAATAACGAAGACAGTTCGACCAGGGGTGACCATACCAAATTGAATAAGGAATCACGCCATAACCAAAAGTTAAAAAACTAACGACCACCGTTAGTCGAAATACACTCATAAAATCAGCAGTTGTGGTGAGAGAAAGAGTCGCAACATAAGCAATCAGTAGACAAGCACCAACAAAGAATAAAAACTGTTGTATAAGCAGTTTCCCCATCGGTGGCATACCATTTTCAAAAACACTTATCATGGCAATTGGTCCTTGCTTAAATTTAGCTTGCATGGACTCATCATTCATTTCCTTCATGTCAGTGCAATGGGGCATATGATACAGACCTGGTGCAGCTTTGCCTTGCCTTAACGCATCGGCTACCTGATCCTCATTGCTTAGTTTTTTGTAGTCTGCATTATGATATTTAATCAGCATGTGAATGATCGCACTGGCAAACCAGCAAAATAGACTTCCTAACAAAATTGGCAACCACAGTTGCATTAAGGTAATTGACATAACATACTCCTCCGATTTATTGTCATATGAGTATATAATAATTATTCAGTCTCATAAACAACTTATTGTAATTCTACATGTTGATATTTCGAATAATTATTAAATATGTAAATTAATTGACATTTTTTCATAAATCATGTAGTGTATACAGTCTTATGTTTGGTCTGCAATGCGAATAACTGGGTATTAATTTCAAGGTATTACGTATTGATAAGGAGTCGTTATCAATTAAAGTGACGAATCTTCAAATTGGGAAATTGCACAGACAAACAGTTAAGGCAAGACAATTAATATATGTGGGGTATTTAAAATGTCTAGATTGTGTTCAATAAAAAATTGTGTTCAGTTTTGTATGGTATTATTTCTAGGTGGTGGGTTTTCTGTTCATGCCACGACCTTAGTGACAGTAAATCAGTCAAGTAATCAGGTTGTTTGGCAAATTTCAGGTAATGATTTTTTCATTGAGGAAGTTAGTCTAACTATTACTGGTCCAGATCAAACCGCGGCTATTAGCGGTTGTACATCGTCTCCATTAATATGTTCTTTTTCTTTCAATGCTGCGAGTCCAACTTTTAACACAGATGTCTTAGCAGCAGGAACGTATAATTGGCAGGTTGAAATAGTTCCTTTAATTAACGAATTCGACTGTGATTCTGCTTCTGATGTGCGTGATGCACAAGGTGGTCTTCAAGGGTTAACAGATGGTGTAGTTCCTACACCCGAAGAACAATACCTGGAGTGTTTAAGAAATGCTGGTTTGCTACCGCCTGATAGTCAGGAGTTGTTTGCAGCTGGTAATTTCATCATCGAAAGTAGTGGGGGATTAATCGTTCCAATAGAGCCTACACCAGGAACACCAGATAATAATCCGCCTGTTGCTCTGTGTATGGATGTAACCGTTGAAGGAAGTGATGCTAATTGCTCTGTATCTGTAAATATAAATGATGGGTCAACTGATTCTGATGGGACAGTGGTTTCATTAGTTCAAAGCCCTGCTGGGCCCTATGGTTTAGGCGATACCAGCGTCACTCTAATGGTTACCGATAATCTCGGCGCCACAGCCAGCTGTAGCGCAGTTGTCACGGTATTAGATAGCCTGACACCCGTCATTGAATGCCCAGCGGACAATACCATGACACCACCGTCAGCACCAGCCACGTTCACCGCTATAGCAAGCGATACTTGTAGTACTCCAATAACTCAGGTCACATCCTATGATTGCTATCGTTTCAATAGAAATGGTAAACGTATTAATACAAATGACTCTTGTGTTGTTTCACTGTCTAATAACAGTATTACTGTTAATGAGACAAGTGGCGTGAATAGCTTTATAGACTGGACTGTAGAGGCCACAGATAGTGTTGGCAATAGCACAGAGTCTGTATGTACCATTGAGGTCTTACATCCCAACAGTTAGAAAAGACCAAACCTACAATTAATGGACTGGGTTAATTGTTTTGTTATTTTAAATTTAAAAAGGCCGATTAATTCGGTCTTTTTATTGTTTGGCTTTAGCCAGAATATTTCATACAATCGGTATAATATAGCTATATTTATTATATATTTCATACCCTTAGCTCTATATTGTTACGGTTACAGTATGTACCTGAATGGTTTTATGAAAAAAATGACTTCATAGCTTAGGTAAAATCGCTTTAAGCCTATGAATAACTAGGCATAAAGCAATGTTTACCCAATCTACTTTGTCATTTTCTCCCTAAACTCCATTCTGGCATGAAATATTCGGGTTAGGGTGAAATGGCAGAGCATTTGTATGAATTCGTCAGGGCTTTGTCTATTTGTTACCAAAGTAAGGTAAAATAAGCTTGATTTTACCAGTAGCTGGCACAATAGATTATGAAAAAAATAGCGCTTTTCCTCAATGGTGAAAAACCAGAAAACATCCCAGAACTTGGTAATTATGCAGGCGTTTACAGTGTTGATGGGGCGTTTCATTATTTACAGGCGCTGCATATAAAACCAGATTTAATTGTCGGAGATTTTGATTCAATTGAACAACTACCTGAGGACATAAAACATATTCATACACCTGATCAGAGTTTTACGGATTTTGAGAAAGCACTAAAAATCATTATTTCACAAGGGTATAAATGTGTTGATATATTTGCTGCCAATGGCTTAGAGCAAGATCACTTTTTGGGCAATATGAGCACGGCATTGAAATACAAAAAACAATTGAACCTTACATTTTATGATGATAGGCAAGTCTACTATTTCATCAAAAAATACACAGTAATTGAAGATGTTAAAGACAAGATGATTTCCTTGTTTCCATTTCCTAAAGCAAAAAATATTACCAGCAGGGGTCTAAAGTATCCTCTGAATAAGAGTAAGACGAATATGAAAAAAAACAAAATTGGCACGCGTAATATAGCTATTGAAGAAAAAGTGACAATTAAATTTAGCAAAGGAAATCTGTTACTGTTTATTGCTCGTAATTAGAGTATATACTGGGTTTATTTTTTTCAACTGTTTCTGATATAATGCATTGAACACTAATTAATATGTGATAGCCATGAAAAATAAATTCTGCCATAATATTGTAAACGAGAATAATCAATATAACTTTTTTACAAATATAGGCGTATCAGAATGATGAAATATATATGGATATTGTTGATTTTATTGAGTGTGCAAAGTAGCCTTTTTGCAGATGAAGCCAATACGAATGATGAAAATAAAATAAAAAGGCTAGAAAGTCGAATGTATCATATTGAAATGTCGGTAAAACAAAACAAATCAAATGTAGATAAATTAAAAAACACAATCCAAAATCATGCATTAACACTCGTTTTATTTGCATTTTTTTTGTGCCTGGTGGGCAAAAACATCAGGGAGAAATACAATGCTCTGGTTTTTTCTAGGACTATTTTTCCATGTGTTCACGGCAATAGCATTAATTGTAAGAACTGAGCCTAAAGTAGAGTAGGTTTACCAGCAATTTTAATTTAAAAATACTCAGAGGTGTATTTATGCATAAAATAGCTCAAGTAATCATCGTTTGCCCAAACATCAATGAGGAAATGAACTTCTTTGTTAAACTTGGGTTTAAACTACGGCAAATTTTTCCTGCTGACAATCCGCAAGTTCTGGTGCTGTCAGGCTTTAACTTGTTGTTAAGGCTCACAAAGGGTGAGGTGATTGGAAAAGTTGAATTACAGCTACCTGAAAATCAAGCTGGCAAACAAGATCAAATGGTTTCCCCCTGTGGAGTGAATATTCACTTCAGCCAAGCATTAAAAACAGAAGTTGTCAAGCCTGAAAACAT
>JAESTH010000268.1 GCA_016763695.1 Alcanivoracaceae bacterium | reverse complement strand
ATTCATCTTCTCTCTGAACTATATAGTCTTCATTATGCCGCCCTACTCTTGCGTTTTAACGGAGCAATACATTTTAATAAAAAATGCTTTACCCGCATTAGAATTAACCAGAGCCGAGCTTATGCCGCGCTGAAACTGGCTAAGTGTAAACTCTGAAGAATCTGATTGCGAATTGAACCCCGGCAACACCTGACAACAAAATTTTTCAACGATCCAGGCCACCACAGGAGCAACAGGTAGCAATGATAGCCAGTAGGAAACGGTTGGGAAGGTTTTGACATATTTACGCTTGGTAAAATTGCATATGTTATACACTTCATTGTCTCGCATACTAAAGCTGCCTAAATAGACTTTGTCGTCCTCTTTACATTCAGGGCAATCAACCAACAGGTGCTGACAGAAACAATCCTTTAGGTATTGCACCACTCCTGAAAGCAATTGGGTGAAAGCAGTATTGACATTATTTCGGTATTTTTGCAGTATGGCTCTTTCACTCTGATAAACATGAAGATTGTGGTTTATTGCGGTGAAGGATTGCCCAAGATGATTTAATACAAATATTTGTTGGGTAGAATTATTATTGATAATGCCAATAGGTCCTGCCTGTACGGGAATACTTTCTAATAATCCTTTGCTGTATAGTTTGGGATCTGCAGGGATGTATTGTAGATCATGTAAATTATAGCGAGTGGCGAGAATACCATTAAGCTTACCTTGGTTAACAAACCCTAAAGTAATGCGACCTGCCGCCGCAAAATTATGATGAAAAAAGCCCTGCCAGCGCCACTGCTTGCCTTCGATTTGTTGTAAGTTTCTGCTGTTGAATCGATATAAATATTTTTGATCACCAAAACTACCCACTAAAAATAAGACGTAATTAGGTCGTGTAACATTATCTTCTATAGTGGGAGATACAGCAGCGGCTCTTGATAAAGCAGTATCATCAGGCGAAACTGGAGTGGGATCAACAATTGTTGCACTTGTAGCGGCTAAAACAAAGCCATCGTCACCAGTTATGGCTCTGGTATTAGGAAATCTTATTTTGCTTGTATCAGCAACATCAGACACGCTACTGGCGCTTTCAGTGGGGTTATTAGACAAAAGAGTGGAAACAATGGGAGTGGCACATTGCACTTCTCCTTTTGAATCTCGAAAGTTAAAAAATACCAGTCTGTTGTATAAACCTTTTTTACAGGAAGCTTGTTGTCTTAACCTTACGGGTGTATCAGGAGAAACTGTTTCATCTTCCACATAAGCTGTGGCAAATACCTGAAAAATTTGTAAATCAAAGGCCATGTGTCCAGATGCTGGGAACTCCCAGCTTGGAGGCCTATCAATGAGGTCATTGCTAAATAGTTCGTCAATGTTGAAATGATAAATGCCCTTACATAAAGCAACGGCAAACAAGTTATCATCAGACCAGGGCGAGGGTTGGAATTTAACAATTTTACAATTGTTGATAAAGCTGGTTTGCCATTCTGCATTAATTGTGCAGTCCACTATATTATCGGGATTAAACTCAGTGCGAGCAAACAGGCTGTTTTTTTTATGCACGATGGCAGCAATATGCAATTTGTTGTTTTTATCAATAAACAGGTCAGAGATGCTGCCATTTGTAACGGCAGGCACATCAAGTTTAGCAATCAAATCTCCGGTGCAATCTCTTTTATTTGTTTGCTTAAAGACAAATATCCTCTGGCTGTTACGTTGCCAGGCAAATAAAAGCTTTCCATTTGGGTGCGCTCTGAAGTGATCCATTTTCTCTGGGGTAAGCCATGTCGCCCAGGGGATTTTGTTTTCGATAAAAGGAAACTCAGGAAAGCCACTGTTTTTAAATTGCCCACAAAAGGTTTTGCTACGTAATAAATCCTGGAGATTATCATATTGGTTTTTTAATAATTCATGTTCGCAGCGAGAGACATTTAATACTGTGTTTGCCTGGTTCTGATTTTTGTGGAAAAGTATATTGGTTAAGGCGAGGGTGCGTCTTTGTAATGCAGGGATAAATTGATTGCCACAGGCTGTTATGGCGCAGCGCACTTGTATCTCGGTGTCTGTTAATTCTGCTTTTAAGGTCGCTATTAATTCAACAACACAATCGTTGTAAAAATCAAACAACAGGCTGTCCTGAAGTTTATCCAGTAAACTTTTTTGTTTGTCTTCATACAGTTCACATTGTACGGTTATTTGATTGTTATCACCTCGGTGTAAATATAGGCAAACACCCTGGTTTTCATCAAGTTGGGGCGATAGGCTTATGCTTCTTATTCCTTTAATAACATCTATGTTGATGTCATTTTCAATCACCATGTCATGTCCTTCACAATCCAGTGCATATCCTGATTTTAAGGTAATTAAGCTGGGGTTTTCTTTGTTACACTGTAAGGCCAAACCACAGACTATGCCCCAGCCATGCAGGTGTTTATTGTGCCAGGGCAGGTCATTTTTTTTGCACAGTTGGTCTAAAGCCCCTTGGACTGTTGTTGCTTCTGTCATTTCACAAGCGCTGTTATCAAAGCAGATATCATCGGCACGAATATCGGTAAGGCTGGGGAACTGTGGTGGTTGACAGGCTTTGTATTTGTCACAGTCGCTGGTTGTTGGCAAGCTCATTGTGCCGTTTTCAGCGACATTGACCAAGTGAAAATAATGGTGTTGCTCTCCATTAGGCAGAGCGCCTTGTACAGAGTTCTCATCCTTTAATAAAATATCACCCTGTTTATGTATCGCTGCTCTGACAGCCGTGTTCCAATAATCACCAGCAACAAAAGCATGGTTGGATAACTCTAGTTTTAAAGTAATAACATCTAACTCAATGGTAACAGTACTGCCACCGTCGATTACTTTACCTGCTCCAGAATTGATATTGTTGTTTAAATCAAAAGGGCCTTCAAAGCCACGGATCACTCGCCAGCCAGAACCTATTTTTTCAATTCTACACCAACCATTCCAGCGGCGTACGTAATCATTGGGAGGAGTATTGGGGAAATTATTAACGATTTCTGAGCGCTTGCCATCTATAGCCCTGTCACCGTTGATATCACGTGCCAGATGAATGCCCAGATGCTTTTCGGTAATATCACTAAAAAATTCATAGACATATTGGCTGCTGACTAAATCAGGAGGAATATCTCCGGAGTGATAAGCTTCTGCCCCATTTTCGGATGACCATTTGAGCACAACAGCATCGGCATTATTGTCTTTATCATAATGAACATCATGTACCTCAGCTCTAAAGTGATAATTACCAACAGGGTCATTCAACTCTAACTCTTCAGCACAAGGGTCGCAAGGGTCGGCATTGCTGGAAAGGCTGCGTAACCTCAAATGTAAACGGGCATTACCAATGGTTGCTAAACACATGGGGTCGGTGTCGGCATTACACCATTTGACCTGTGCCATGGTTTGGGTGCGGGTGGTGGTGTCTGCTCCATATAATCCTGGATCCCTGAGCTTTTCATCTTCTAGCCAAGTAACGGTTCTGTCCCAAACATCAACGTATAGGCAATAGGGTGTTTGTGGTAATGCAGGAGCCTTAGGATAATAAAGCTGACGTGAGTAATTAAAGCCGCTGGAGATGTTGTTATTAAATATACCAGCTATTGGATTAAGTCTTGAAACAGCATCAAAATTTACATCCGTTTCAAAATCAACAGGGGCTTCTATGGGTGGGCCTAGTGTTATTTTATCTACTCTGGCCTCAGCCCGAATGCCATCGACATATACAATCCCCCAATGTAGTCTGGGAATATTCTCATCATTTACCTGCAACAGTGCGTCACATCGGGGTGTGCCACTGCCAATCACATCTTTTAAAGCCTGGTTGAGTCGGTCACGCGATATTAGCGCTTGTTCGTTTAAATCAAAATCGGTAATCATTCTCCCTTGTTGATGACAGACAGCGGAATAATCTTTATCGCCTTGTTTGCTGTTTCTTGAATTTTGAATTTTCATGTTATTATCCTTTGTTTTTTATTCGGGTAATTCGCCTGGTAATTCATTCAATGAATTATCTGGGATAATCACCGCTTGCATACCCGTGGGCATAAAGTCTTTCAGTTTTTTTAATACCGCCTGTTTTCGTGCCACCAAGTGCAGGTGGTGGTAGGCTCCCATTTCACCTCCATCGCTGGCACCATTGCTGATCTTGGTAGGAGTAGCAGGGTGTAAAACCGCACAACCAATCACGTGTTGATAGAATTTGTTTTGGAAAAAAATTGCCTTTAAATACTGGTGTTGAAAAAGTTTGAGTGCGCCCTGTTTCTGTTCTGGCAATAAGGAGCTATAGCGTACACAGCCTTCCCCTGGTAATGATGAGGCAATGACACCTTGATGAATTAATCCATTAAATATACAGTCACTGGCGTTAAGTTCTGCCGTAATTGTGGTTTCTAATACAGTGCAATATTGCAGTCGGCTTAAGCCATTTTCGACTTGTATTTTTTTAATCAGGCAGTTATTGGCATTGAATACAGGTTGTGCTAGATTGGTTGTTTTTATTTCTATGGCCAATAGCGCACAACGGTCTAGTTCAATTCGGCCTGACTCAATCTTTATGGTGTTGATAAAAACAAAGCCTTCAAAACGCCAGACTAAAGGCTGTCCATCAATATCCTGTTTCAGGTCGACAATTTTATAGATAATAATTTTCTCAAAATTTTTGCTGTTGAACTTAAGGTTTCGAACGATTATTTTATTGTCTATGCGTGTAACACTGGCGACAGAAAGAAAATCTTTATTTGTAAAAAGACCATCGCTCCAGGCAAATTTTTTGAGGGTTTTATAGTGATTAAAATAGCCAGCATGCATTGCAGAAAAGATCAGGACACGGCGGGGATGAAAATGACCCTGACGCCAAGTGGGGTTGCGAAAGTCGATGGTACGTACTGATGGGTCATCAAAATAACCAGGAATCCAGTCGGGGGCTTTACCATTTATGGGTAAAATGCTGTGACCCTTATTACAGTTTTGAGAACCATGTAGACTGCTTTGCCGCCAGAGATAGCTTTTACCTGCAATTGTGCTGGTGATGGCTGCGGGGTTGTTTGCTTCTGCTTTTACGGCAGAACCCTGACAGCGCAAATCAACGGTTCCTGCTTTTAATCCTGGATGCCTGGCCCACATGGGTGCCCAATCAGGTGCCCGAATGGTAGATCTGTTGTTTTGATAATTATTAAAGGCAGTTGTGTAGTCTTCAGTGTTTGTATAGCCATAGGCATCTGCTGGCAATAAGGCCCGTCCAATTGTTGGGGTGACGGCAATGCGCTTGAAGCCTTCGTGTACCACCACTTCTATTTGTCCGATTGATTCGGCAATTTGTTCAACCACCTTAACCGTGCCTTTGGCTTTACGCCAGGCAATAGTGTTGGCAATTTCTTGACGTTGACCAACGGTATCAGGCGCCACTGTTTTTGCATTAAATAAAGCGCCAATATAGGGTAATATCCATGATTGAGAATCAACGCTAAAGGACTGATCGGTATCAGGAAAGATATCAGCATAACGCTGGATCAGGGTTTGATGAATCTGATCCAATAGTTCACCCGTGCCATTTAAGTACTTTTTTAAGTCGCCATTTTTGTCGCGTTCTCTGTAGAGAGAAGGCAGTATTTGATAGAGCAGTTTGGCATGTTTATCTAAATTGAGGTGTTTGTTGTTATTGTTCATATGTCACCTATATCTCAAATGTTTTGCTGATGATGTTTAAAGCAAATATATCAGTATCCAGATACAGCAGTTGATGTGGATTGATGGTTATTTTACGAATTTCTCCGTCAACACCTTTAAAAGTTTGTGCTTGATTGATGGATTTTGTAGCGGGGAGATAGGTGCCAATGATTTCACAATTGGCATTTTCTACACCCTCTACCTCTTCTATCAAAGCGATAATGCTACTACGGAAAAGTGCCTGTCCCAGCTGGCGTTGTTTGAGGGCAAGAGTTGTTTGTAAGTGTTGTTTAACTGCACGTGCCACCAGTTCTTTATCAAAGGCAGATTCATCCACCATAATTGTTGGTTGAATACGCATAAGCAATGGCTGATACGAAAGTACAATTATCGGCAGATCGGGTATAGCATGGTGAGTGAAAAAAATCTTTAAGCTTTGTGCCACTTCTGAGTTGGCTGCAAAGGGAGAGCCGCCTGCAGCCACTATGACAATTTCAATTAATGCCGGGGCAGGTCGACTGCAATTTTTTCAAAGGCCTTTGCCTGCCAGACCATACTGTGCTGACGGGCCAAATGTTCAAAATCAAGCAGCGATACGGCTCTGTTAAGGGTCAGTAAAGCAGCTGGGGCATTTTCTCGCATATGGTTGGGATCTTCTTTCATCGCCCCACCTGTTGCTGGCAGTGGAGCAATAAAATCAGCAACTAATGGGTCGAGGCGTGCAATTTTAATCAGAGAATAAGGGCTGAGATTTCCTGCTTCGCCGTTACCTTCTCTAAAATTAACCCGAATATTGTCTATGCCAGTGGGTAGTTTGCGGCCGTGACGACCATCGCCAAAATGTACGGATAATTTGTTGTCCTCATCAATTTTTATTTGATAATGGTGGTCTTCGGCACCAGAGTTTGAGAGGTTTTCTACCTGCTGCCAGTATCGGTTAGCTACAATCAGCAGGGTATCAGCCCGAACACCTGTATTAAAGCCTGGTTCATTAAGCCAGGAGATATTCTCTGATTGCAGTTTAAAGCTTTGCCCAGTTTGTGAGGCATCACCATTGCCAAGGATGACTTGTGGCTGGGTTTCTCCATGGCTAGCGTTAACCACATTAGCATGAATAACCGTATTGTTGCGGGTAAAAACATTTGTTTTACTGCCCGTTTTGTAGTCAAGATGAAATGGTGGCAGCACATGCAGGAGTTGATGATTGCTTGGCAGGTTTTGTATTTTCTTTATTTCTACTCTTATACTTTTTTTGTCGCTGGAGCAAATGAGCTTTTGACCTGTTTTCAGCAATTTCAGCAAGCCAGGGCTTTCTAGTTCGAATACGGTGACAAAATTGTTGCTGTCTGTACTCCATGCGGGTTCATTATTAACCTCAAAACCTTTGTGTTTGAGTGCCTGTTTATAGCCTGATTGTATTGAGGAAACAGCTTGTGTGGATTTAATGCCCGTGAAGGGATCGATCAGGCTTAGTGAAAAGTAGTCTTTATTTTGTTTGATTTCAGAGATTAGATAAGCCGCCTGTTTTCCATCTTTGTGTTCAATCCATGCCCATTGATTGCTACCCAGTTCGGTTGCTTTTCCGGAAAACTCTAGGCTTGTTACTGTGCTGCTGCCCACATTTGTGATGGTTGCTATGGGCGTGGAAGTGATCGCGTTCTGGATGTAAAATAATTTATTTCCACTGACGGATGATCCTGTTAGATAGTTTGTTTGGGGAGGAGAAGGACCCAATAAGATATTACTAACAGTAATGGCAGTCAGGTTTTCATCAACCATAACAACTTTGTTTATATCTGTTATACCATTAAGGATAAAGAAATCACCAGGGGAGCCTCCTAATTCAGGAAAATCTTTAAGAGGCTGTCTTTGAGAAACCTGCGCTCTAATGACATCATCATTTATTGCCATGTTTGTTTGTTTAAATAACACCTTATTATGTTTAATTTCGGCAATTTCTAGGGCTGTTAAGTTAATACTATTGCCAGCCATAACAATTTCTCCTACAGACAGATTGGTTGTTTGGCTTAAAGTGGCACTACCTGGACCGTTGGGCATCGGATTAGCGATAAAACGAGGCTGTAGATACAACGTGGTATCAAATATTGTCAGGTTGTTTGGTAAATTTTGACTGTTTAGTTGCAGGGTAATAATACTGTTAACCTCATTATTGTTAATGGATTTAACCAAAACAGCAAAGCCTCTTGTTGCCGTTGCCAGTACCCCGACATCTCCAACATTAATATCTTCGGCGAGCTGTGCTAGTTCAAAGCGCACAGTTTTATTGTTATTATTGTGGTTTTTTAGCACGCTTTTGTTTTTGTTCCAGTCTTTTAAGCGTATCGAGTTAATGAGTGAATGCCCTTTAAGTTTTTCCAGGGTTTCGAATATTAGGGTTGATTCGCCTTTAGCGGGTTTGTTTTTGATCGCAAAGCCACGCTTAACTTCTCCCGATTGCTCTGGCTTAAATAATAAGGCTATGGGAGTCATGGCGGAAGAAGGTGGCGATGGTTGATAGCCAAGGAGGGCAACAAGTTTGCGGACATTGTCCCATTCTACCGCTGTAGGTAAATAGGCTTCATTAGCGTAGGCATTTATGTATTCACCCAGTACATGTGCACTGCGGGAAAAAGCACGCAGGATTTCCCAGGCAAAGTCACGCCGCTCATCATAATATTGATCGCTTATTCGTTTTGTTTTTTGAAAAGAGGATTCATTGGGTAATACAGTGAAGCGCTTGATCAGCTCATCCCACTGAGTTGTTGAGCCATTGGTATATTCCTTTTCCAATACCTGACGCAATGTTTCCAGATAGGTAATGGCGTTGCCATCTATGTAACGAAAATCTTTGAGCCCAGATCGGTTCCAGCGCGTGAGGTCTTTATTATTCATCCTGGGTTTCCTCCATGTAGTTTGATGGTGAGTGAACCACGTTCAGGTGTTTGATTGTTGTCTGCCAAGATGGCCACTTCGCGTCCTTTTAAGATGATTCTGCCACTACCAGACTGATCGGCATAAATTGAGCCAATTCTTTTCAGGCGGTTAATGCAAAGTGATTCTATGCCATCTATTGCCATGATAATTTCTATGATGTTGCTGGCCACCACATCTTCACCAAACTGTAGTTGCGAAGGGGCAAAAAATCCATCAAGGGGGTTGAGTAGAGCAAAGCGTACAGCATCCTCGATTTGTGATCGAAAAAAGTCTCCAGCAATGCGAATTGACAGGGATAAAATAATACCAATCAATTGCACATCTTCGAGTATCACTTCTTGACCGATCATGCGTTGTTGTTGGATGATATCCTGCAACATAAATCGTGAGGAGCGATCGATAATTTCTGGAGTTTTGGCTATTTCCTGTAGCTGGTAAAAATCTTCCAGTTGTGCTTTGAATAGATTAAATTCTTCTGTTGCATTGACTTGGTTTTGTACAAGCTTACTTATGCTTAATTTATCATCTAATAATAGGTTGTTGATAAGACGAATGACTAAAAAATGTGTGTTCCATGAACCAGTCCAGCGGCTATAGGCATCCACATCTAATACTAACGGGTGATCCAGCAGCTGGATTCGATAATCTTCCAGAGTGACCATCCGACGCTGTTGTTGTATTGAACGGGGGCCGGCCTGTTTTGCCTCATCCATTAAATGTGGGTAGTGATCCCACAACCGTGACAGCTCTTGATCTGTGACGGCATTATCGGTCATCAGATTGAGTTCGGCCTGGGTTTTGATCTTGGCTATCATACGGGTATCAATGTGCAGGTTTGGGTTGTAGCCTATCATTTGTAATAAACGCCTGACACTATCAGGTCGTCTGGCCGTTTCTAAAAAAGATTCACTCATGACTCTGTCGTGCATGTCGGATAGTTGATCCAATACGACTGATAGGGTTTCTATTAAGACCACTTCCATATCAGCTGGCATCCAACTGCGTCGTTCAGGAAAACGTGCCGCCAGTTCTTCTAGCATAAATATTCGAAAACCATCATAGTCACGAATATCCCAGTCGAAATCATCGCCAATATCAGGTAAGGCTTGTGGCAGGTTTACGCTGCGTTTGCCACAATCTCCGCAATCTTGATTAAAGTTTAATTTAACTTCGGGTTTATTGGCCATTATGACTCTCCACCTAGGGTAAACTCCAGTTTTTCAGAATGTTGTAATGCGGCCACCTGGTAGCCGATCAGGATTTTGAGTTTTTCATTTTCTCCACTGACATCAACTGTTAGTGAAGCTGGTAGCACATCGGCTTTGAGTGATTCTGCCAGTGTCGCCAGTAACCTTTGTTTGACCAGCTCCCACAGTGCCGAGTTATTGGGTTCAAAAACCAGTGATTTAACCCCGATACCAAAATCGGGGCGGTACCAGCGTTCTCCAGGGTTGGTAAATAATATTTGTTCAATCTGTTGGCGCACATGTCGAGCCTTGTTAGACAGGGCCGATCCCTGATTATTAATACTGAAGGGAAAACGCATATAATCACTGTTATTGATTTTACTTCGGTTTAGTATAGGCATGTCATTTCACCGTGCTAATGGTACTTAAGGTACTCATTTCTCCCTGTGGAATAGGTGGCGAAGTTGGAGAGCCTGGTGGGCCACTGGTATGTAAGTGTGTGGCAAATAAACTCAAAAAACTCGTGCCCTTTATCAACGGTTCTCCGCCCGCACCACCAACATTGATCATACTGCCCTCTATGCTAATAGTGGCACTGCTACTAATGGTGAGACCGCCGCCTTGCATGATAATTTGATTGCCATTGCTATCTGTGACTGTTGTGCCTGAGGCTTCCATGGTGATGGTGTTGCCATTGCTGTCACTGATTTCTATGGATGATTCGGCTGCATTCATGAGGACTTTTGCACCATCTGCATCGGTGATTTGTATGATACCATCGGGATCAATTTTCAATTCTGCTGCGGAGGGGTGATACAGTCTTATTTGTTCTTCTCCCTCGGTATCATCAAAGGATAATATGTGACCAGAGGGGGTTTTAAGTTGGCGCATATTGGGCGATTTTTCTGCAGCCTCGGTCGGAACATCATCGGATTGTTGCCATGTTGTGCCTGTCCAAATGGGTTTGCTGATATTTCCCTCTTCAAACTCTACCCAAACTTGAGCACCAATTTCTGGCACCATAAAAAAACCTTGGTCTGCTAAACCACCAAATGGCAAGCAGGGTTCCGCCCAATGGGAAACGGCTTCGGCTCCCAACACGGATGGCACCAGTACGGTGATGCGGGCACGATTTTCCGGGTCTTGATTGTCGTCGACGATACCGCGGTATTTACCAAAAAACTTTTCTTGTGACTGAATAATTAACTGTTGTATTTGTTTTTCCATTAGAGTATTCCTGCTAGCACATGTTTTTTACAGTTTTCATCACCTGCACTGGCATTACGTATCAGCTCAAAATCTACAAAGTAACCACCCGAACTAAAGTTATGGGTAGTGGAGTCTACATACCATTTGCCATTATTGATGCCAGCACCTGCCACAGATACCATGCTGCCGGGCATTAATAATGCACCATATACCGTACCATTTAGTCGGCCTATGGCTGTTAGTTTAAAAGATTGCCGTTCTGCTTCGCCTCTTGCCTGTGCTTCGGCGGTTTCCTGATTGTTGCCATGACAGGGGGGCGATGCCCACTCAAAAGGATTAAGACCACTGGCAGATGAATCAGTTGTTTGTGTGCCAAGAGGCGTCAGTTGAGGGGGATTGTTGCTCTGTTCAATTTCCTGCCCTGTTTTGGGTGTATTGGCTGTGCTAATACTATCCGGCAAATAACCATCAAAACTAACATCAAAGCTTAAACAATTGGTCAAACGTCCAGCTCTGACCATGATTTTCTGCTCGGATGGCGTGGCAGAAGTTTGTGCTGGACCCATATAGAGTTTTTTATTCCCTGCGGCATTATCTCTCAGATAACACTCGTACTTATTTTTATTGGCAATTTCTCGGATAAAGCGATAGTCCGTTTTATTTTGTTGTAAATTATCGGCAGGGGTTGAAGATACACTTGTCTCAAGCTTAATCCCGTAGGGTCTAATGATCTCTTTGACAATATCCAGGCTTTCTCTATTTTCCTCCCAGTTTTTGTTAATTGATTGCCGATCCATAGCAATAAAACTGTCTTGGCAGATAAGTGAAATTGTGGCAACTTTACCCTGTTCAGCAATATCGGTTTTTATTTCACGAATATAACCACTAAATAGTGGTGTTTCCTGATTAGAAAACACCACGATTATTTCCACCTTTTTCCAGGTGTGAAAGCGGTTGTCTTCCAACAAGGGCCAGTTACCTTTATCGTCTCGCAAGGCAACAAAACTCAATGTTGCCTCAGAGCTGTCCTGGCAATTTAGGGTGATTGAGCTTGATTGTAAGTTTGGATAAAACTCAGCAATTTCAGAGCCACCAATTGTGATAATGCATTCGCCAATACCACGTGTAGTTAGTCCTAATAAGTCCATAAGGCTCATGTTTTTGACTCCTGCGAGGAAGGTATGATGATGACATCGCCTTGTGTATCTTTATTGATCAATTCAAAGCCATAAAGTAAGTCAACGTTGGCATCCAGTATCCGCCACCAGCGGCTGTCGTTTTTGTAATAATTGTTAGCTAAGTGATCCAGTCTATCCGAGTCAGTTATGGTGTATTCAACAATGCCTTCTGGGGTGTTTAGCTCTCGCGCTCGGCTGCCAGCAAAGTCCTTATCGTTGTTAAAGGCTCTGGTGTTTTCGTATCTTGATCCTTTTCTTATCATTTTCTTCTCTTGTTGTACTCACATCTGACTAAAATGGCAGTGATAAATTAATCAGGTTTAGAGCGGATTTTTTCATCCTGTCTATCTGTTCTCTGTTATAAAAAGGGTTGTTACTCTCTAATACCTGTAGACTAATATTGGCCGTAGCACGGTATGGGCTGAGTGTCGGTAGATGTGCCTGTTCATTAATGGTTAAACTGGTCATAAGTACTGGCATGATATGTGTGCTCCAGACAAACAACAGGACTGAGAGATGTTCATCATGTTGATGTGCACGCATGCCACTGCCAATAGATGCCATTAATTGAAAACCACCAGAGCCGCTGACCTTGGGCTCTAACATGCTGCGTAAGGTGGCTATTTCTGGTTCTACCCCTGAGGTCAATGCAATTTTGTGCATGCGGTGGTTGGCATCACTGAGTTTGTCGGTTGCATCCAGTAAAATCTCAAAACTAATGGTTTCGGCAGCTGGAGAAACTGCTTGACCAATACGGTTGGCTTCACTGGGTTTTAGGAAATCGGTAATTGGGGCAGCAGCAGAGTCAAAGCTGGCCGTACGTGTACGGGTAATTGACTCGGGGTTTAAGTCAAACTCCAGGGCCAAAGGTGGCAGGCTTAATGCATATTCAACCAACATACCTTTTGCGGTCTTTATCATTTGTTATCCCTCTTGGCTTGTTTAGCTCGTTTGCCTTGATGGATGAGTTGTTTTTGTAATTGTGGCATGATCAGATTTGCGTGACCTGCATAATGTCCTTGTAAATTGATCTGCATCTGTTGTGCACTGTGCAGCTTATGTGCCTGTTTCTGAATCTGTTGTGAGACTTGCCTGGCTAATAATTGCGGGTCACCCCGCCAGCCATTTGGCAGGTGAATGGTAATGTTGTCTATAATAATGGTATTATCACTCATGTATCATCACCTGAAATAATGCTTACTGGTAAATAATCTAGCAATTGTCGTAATTGATTAAGTCGTGCTTGTCCATCACTTTTTTGTAACACTCGCCAGACACCAATACTGATGTGTTTTAGTGAGATGGAGCTTGGTTCGGAAATAGCTAAAATAGCCGCATGCATGGCAGCATTGCGAATTTCACCACCAGTGAGGGCAACTGCCTCGGCCACCAGTGATAAATCCATGTTTTTCGCAATAGGGGCCTGTTTTGGTAACAAGCTCTGCCACAATGCCAGACGTTGTTTATACTCGGGGCGCGGAAAGGTCAGGACAAAATGGAAACGTCTTTGAAAAGCCTGGTCAATTTGTTTACGCAGGTTGGTGGTTAATATACAGGGTCCCTGATGTTGCTCAATGCGTGATAATAAATGACTCACTTCTAAGTTGGCATAACGGTCACGGGCATCTTTGATTTCTCCGCGTTTGCCCATTAAAGCATCTACTTCATCAAACTGTAAGAGGATTTTTTGCCCCTTAACTGCATCAAACAGCTTATTGAGGTTTTTCTCTGTTTCGCCAATATATTTGCTCACTAATAAACCAAGGTCAACCCGATATAATGACCAGCCAAGGTCATTGGCTATAACGCTGGCAGCAAAGGTCTTACCTGTACCTGATGGCCCGCTAAATAAGGCTATGGGTCCTCCCGCTAATTTACCTCCCCATTTTTCAACAACTTTATCAGCATGATGAACCCACAACAAAAACTCCTGCAACATTTTTTTTTGCTGATTTGGCAAGATCAAATCGATCTATGTGAAATCATTTTTGATTTGTATGGCACCAGGAATATGTAATGGCTGTTGGGGCAAACCTGTAATTAATGGTAATATCCTGTTATGCGGCTGCAATTGCACCATCGGCCCCTGACCTTTTACAGATATTAGGTTTTTTCTGACCAGAACTCCTTCTGGCCCAAGCAGTTGTTGTGCATTGTGGTATTCCTGCTCGCTCAATGCCAATAGGCGATGTAAAAAAGCCAAAGTTGGATGGATGCTATTACCTTGTTGCAAATCCTGAAATAGTAATGCCACATCGGGGTTAATTAATGGTGCATAAGTACAGGCCAATATATCCAAGGCCATATCAGGCAAACTATCTACAGTGAGTTTATGCCAACTGTTGCCTTTACGTAAAAATTCTATCTGCTGTTGGCTGTCCTGTAAGTGTTGAATCAAATTGTCAGATGGTTTTTTACCAGACCGGGATTCCAGTAAACACTGTGCCAAAATCTCAACCCGTTGCCATTCTGGCCTGAGTGTTTCAAATTTATTTATTTGTGCAACAACAGGCATTAGTTTGAGGCCTCTCTGCTTAAGGTGATAAGAACAGGATTACTGCGAATTCGGACTTCTACATTATTTATGGTGATTGTGCGCTCAGCGAATAATTGTAATTGCCAGTTGTTACCTGTATCATCAAAGTCTATCCAGTGTTGTTGATTTAATTTAAAATTAATATTACCATTACCTGAAAGGGGTAAACTGTTCATATCAAGTGTTTCAACATCTGCAAATTGATTATTAGCTATGCTTATGTCTTTCCAACTACCGTTTTGCAATAATTGGCCTACAAAATTTAATGCATCACTTACATCACCTGCAAGCCAAATATCAAGGTCAGGGATACTGACTGCTCCATTAGCAGTAACCTCTCTACTCAAGGTCAGGGAGGCCTGGCGATTTTTATCTGCTCCTGTCACCATAACAATGGCAGGTGCCCATTGTGGATTGGAAATATCAACAGCCATGGATGGTACTAGTGGAAACCAGGTTTGACGTTGTGCTTCTTGCCAGGATGAGTGTTGCTTACTCATATCAATACCAGCAATATGTCCAATGGAAGCAACACGAGCAGCCTGTGGAGCTTGCTTTGATGGTTCTATGGGAGCCAGTGCGATTTCATAGACCACCGATGGTCGGTAAATCAGGTCACCCTGGGTTGACCAAATTTGATTGATTTGTTCATCTGCCAGAGGTCTGGGGATAAATTGTACGTGCCACCACTCACTATCACCCTCTATTTTCTGGACGGGGTATTCCTGAAAATAACGCATCACTTGGGATAACATGCGCAGTTCATTCGAACCTGCCGAAATATTATTGTTATCATCCGCCATACCAATTGCGGTGATAATACAAAACACCTTAATCCATTGTGTTTCTCCAGGAATGGCATCGGCATGAAAACCAAAAGGTTCAAAGCGATAATAAAACAGGTTGAGGGTGTTTTTCTCTACTCCTTTAAGGTTTGCTCCAGGAGCCCCTATTACCACATCTAATTCATTCATCCAGCTGCCATCGGGTGTAGGAGGATTAATCTCTTCTATTTTCCTACGTATTTCACTGCAGATTATAGCTAATGATGTGGCTGGTAATGCCATCTTACAACCCCCTAAAGCCAAAAGGGCTGCTTGACTGAGTTTTGGAAACAGTTGATGCTTTAGGTTTGCTTATTGCTTGATCTTCAATTAAGACATTGATTTGACCAATTCTTACTGGTGGTGTTTGTTGTATTGTCTTTACTTGTTTAGTGGTTTTTGATAATGCCGGTTTAACTGGGTTTTGTCTGCTAATATAGTAATTATTGTGCACTTGTTTTTCGGTTTTTATTGTGTCTTGCTGTGTGTTTTTTAAAGTAATTGAATCGGTATAAGAATGTTTGTTGTTTTGTTCTTGTTGTTCCTGCTGTTTCGGGGCGATTATTGCTTGTTGCTTGGGTTCGCGACGTGCCTGTGATGATTCTTTTGGCTTGATTGTGCTGGCTTGTTTTTGCAATATTTCTTGTTTTTGTGGTTTGATGTTTTTTGAAACCGTATTTTTACGAGTCACGATTTTGTCTTCTGTTTTGTTTTTTGTTTGGTCTTTGTCTATTATTGATTTATTCTGAAACTGTCCCACATCTTGAAGAAGAGTTGGCATTTCTGATATTTCATGAATTGTTGTTTTACTGTTTTTGTAGGCCTCTATTTCGGCCTTGTCAGGAAAGGTAGATGCTTGTTCATCATTATTTATCTCAAGCTCATTGGAGTTATCTGTGAGCTTTTGGGTTTTCTGCTTAATGGTTTCTATTTTTTTATTAATAGCCGCTATGTTGGCAGAGGGTTGAGAATCGGTTTGATTCATACTCTGCTTATTATTTCGTTGATTGATTTGGCTTGTTACGGTATTAGCAACAGGGTTTGCAGAAAAGCCTGATGTGTCGGGCTTTTTAGACGGCTGTAAGGAATGTCGTACAATCGAGGATAAAAATTTCATATTCTCTCCTCAAACGCAAGATGTGAAGCTTGTTCTATTAGCTGTAAATAGTGTTTGCGACGGATTTTGGGTAATGCCAGTATCTCTTTTTCGGACCAGTGATAATTAATTGCCAATAGATGAATGTCGTTTTCTATATCATTGTTTTTTTCATTCATCCACTCATATATGTCAAGGGTAATTTCTTGAAGAGAATCGCAATAGGGACAGGCGGTGGAGATATTTATGCTGGGTTGAGGCATCATCTCCTCAAGTGTTTGATCAATTATATCCAGATCATCTGTGCTTAACTGCTCAATATCAACGCTCTTATTTGACTGTAAAATCAGGCGCTTTAATAAGTGGCTTAAGCGCTGTTTTTCATTATCAGGTTGTTGTAACAAAGCCTCTTCATCCGCACCATTAGGCGCTCGTAATGAGACTTCACCGATGCTGAGTTGAGTGGTCGTGATAGGGAAATATTGACCCGCTGGTTTTACTGGTAATGTTCCTGGTATTAGTTGAAGCTGGATCAACTCATCGCAAGCATGACATTCAATGGTTAACCACTTGCTTGCCGGGTTAATAATGGCTTCCAGCTGTAAGATTAAGTACTGTCGGTCACCACTACATAAAGATGATATTAGCTCTTTGTTTGCCACCATACCTGCAACGCTAGCCAGAGTTATATTTAAGATATTGGTCACTTGAGTGACTAAAGCTGTTACTAATGTCGTTGCTAAAGAGTCTGTTGTTTCATTGCGCTCTATTATTTCGCGCTCTATTGAGCCCGTTATTGGCTTAAAGCTAAAATCACAACGTAATTGACCATCAACCAGTAATCCACCAGGAAGTTTCATACATCACCTGTATCAAAATTCTGATGGTTCACTAACCGCGGTATCACGCTCCCAACCTTCATGTTGCAAGGTCAAAGTTTGTATACCAACGGCATTCATAGAATTGGCATCAAACTCAGGCAAGGCCTGATACTCTGAGACCCAGGCCCTAAAGAGCTTATAGGATATAGCCACCTGTCCCTGAAGATTAAGCACATTGATGATGATATCTTTGCGGAAATTAAGCAAGGACATGGCGGCATCGCCCTGAATATTGTTAACCAGATTGGCCCAGTCTTCAAACACAGGATCATGGGTGAGGCCCTGTTCCAGAGTTATGGCTTCATAAGATGTACCACCAGGCATAATGCGTTGAAAAGACGGATCGCCAGCAGCACGCCATTTGACCTGTTCAACGGTCTTTTTTAAGGCACCCATTTTTTGTAATCCAGCAACCACCTGACCATCAATAACACATTGAAATTTAAATGCCCGATACGGATCAAAGCGGTGAGCATTTACCGCAAAAGTTGGAGCAACCATATTATCTTCCCCTTAGTTTAATTTTATAGATTATTTGTTTTGTTTAGAATTTTTTATAAATTTCCATTATTGAAATTTATACTTCACCGACCTTTTGCTGTATTCGCACAATTACAAATTCAGCCGGTTTGACGGGGGCAAAACCAACAATAACGATGACTTGTCCGCGATCAATATCGCCTTGGGTCATGGTGTCTCCCAGACCACAGCGTACAAAGTAAGCATCATTGGATTTTTCCCCCTGAAAGGCTCCCGATCGAAATAAACCATTCATAAAAGAACCTATATTAGCCCGTAAAGAGCTCCACAAAAGATGTGTATTGGGCTCAAACACTGCCCACTGTATGCCGTTGTAGATGCTTTCTTCTATAAAAATAGCGGTACGCCGCACTGGCACATAGCGCCATTCTGGATCTGCTTTAGTGGCTAAAGTACGAGCGCCCCAAAACACAGAGCCAAAGTTTGGTATCTTGCGGATACTGTTTACGCCCAGAGGGTTAAGTTGATCCTGTTCCAGATCTTCAATAATAAATTCAAGGCCTAATGCACCTGTTATTTGAGTCTTAACCCCAGCAGGTGCTTTCCAAACTCCGCGTTTACCATCAATTTTTGCCCACATGCCAGCGGCAATGGCTGAAGGGGCAACGTTGACTGTTTTGTTTACTAGTGGGTTTTTATCAGGGTGGTAAAGTGGATTGTTCATGCTTACCCAAGGATAGTAAGTGACACTATAGGTTGAAGAGGGTAAGCCAAGAGCGCGAACCTTAACAGCATTATCAAGATCTGTTCCTTCAGGTGGATCGAGTATCAATACACGGTTTTTCATAAACTCGCAATGGGCCAGAGAAGCGGATAAATTGGCCTGTTCTAAGCTGCCATTCCATGAACTGCCAGGCACAACAAGAATGCTGATGTCTCTGAATTTACGTAAGGTTGTGTTGTAGAATGTGGTGAAATCACCTGCTATTGGTAAACTGTCTTGTCCATTATGCAAACGTTCACCCAGACCAACCACTGGAGTGATTCCTAGCATAATTTGAGGAATTACTTGATCAATACCTTGTTGTATTGTCCGACCTTTAACATCACTACTCGGACTATCTAATTTAAGAGTTGATGATGCATCAATAGCCCCTATTGTTACTCCAATATCAGACTCCAGGACATCTACACCTCCAGAAGTTAAAATAAATTGATTGTTTGAATCAAAAATACAACTAAAACCTGAAAATGAAGCTATATCTGGAAAAGCATTATTTACTTGTTTCTGGATTTCTTTGGCAATATCTGCCCCCCCCGTGATTGCGGGGTTAAATATAATATCTATTCCTTGATATTGATCCAGAGTTATTTTAAAACCAGAATCAATTAATACGGTTGGGGCTGCTGCTCCTACATCAGCCCCAGTATAAACTGCTACATTTTCAGAAGATAAACCAAGAACGGTTAATAAATCAGAATCTAACAACAAAATATTACTTACTGATGTGTTAGTGGTTGTTTCAATTACAAAATTTTTATTTGTACCATCATATGTTACATCTATGTCGGAGACTTTTAATGTGCTGCGAATAACATCTTTTATTCCTGCCGCAATTGAATTTTCTATGTCACTGGGGTCAATGTCAATATTTGCCAACGATACGGTTTCTACGGCAGAGTTATTGACACTGATCATAAATGTGAGGTTATTGTTAGAATTGTCTAAATAGGTTTTAACAGGATTAATGTTGGGAATTTCAATACCTGTTATTTTTGCAACCTGATAATCTGTATTCTTTGCTGTAACTTTCAGTGTTATTAATTTTGAATTATCATTTACTTGAGTATGGGCATAATCAACAGAGTCTGGGTTCATGGAAAGATTATCAAAACGTTCCTGTTCTTTAAACTCGCCATCAGTAAATTCTCCAACAAGCAGAGTAAATAGACGAGAATCACGGAGGTCTTTTTCAATTTTATATCTGATATTATTGCCCCACTTCCCTGGGCTTGATGCTTTTATGGATAATACAGGATCTCCTGTCGGTGTTCGAAGATTTGTAGAATCATCATAAGCTCCTATACCATCGATATCAGTTTCATTTTTCGAAGTTTCTATATCTCCAGCCAACCGACAAATATAAGCACTACCACCACCATTCAGATAAAAAGCCCGAACCGCCAAACCCATCGGGTCATTCTTAACGATTGGTCCAAATTCATTAACATAATCATCAAATTTACCGATTAGTTTCGGAACGCCAACCTCGCCTCTATAGGTAAAGCCAACAAAAGCGGTAACGGATGTGGCGACACCTTCTATCGGGCGTGAGCCGCTGGCGATTTCTTCGAGATAGACTCCTGGATGTAAATAACTTGGCATAATATT
>JAESTH010000267.1 GCA_016763695.1 Alcanivoracaceae bacterium | reverse complement strand
GTGGTGTGTTCCATTTTTTGTGTTAACACAAATTCTGTCGAAAGCATTATGCAGGAGATTGCCCCAGTAGCGACAACTCTCAGAGCCATTATTTTGGAGTTATTGGCTTTGGGCTGTATTGCAGAGGAGGGCACAAAAATTAGATTTATTGCCAATAAATTTAACAGCACTCCAAAGAAACGTAAAACGCTCAGGAGTTTTTCATCTCAATTAGAAAACAGTGTGAATAAAATTTTGGAGAGAAATAATAATGAACCATAAGCAAATTATTGAACCTAACTATCACAGTTAAACTCAATTTGATTTTAAAACACACTAATATTACTAACGAGAATTATAATGAAAAAAATATTTTCACCAAGCTTAAGATTTAAACGCAATATGAGGATAAAAAGATGTTAAAAAACCTGCTAATATTTATTATGATTACTATACTGTTTTCCTGCCAAACAAAATCAGATGATATCAAACCTTCAGAGACCATTATTTCACGTGAACAATTTACCAGAGATTTGTTCCAAAAGTATGACCATGAAAATTATATTAAATGGCAGAAATTGAATCAACTATTGGCAAACGATTTAATCAGCGCTAAAGAATTAGGAGTTATAGATTGCCAGGGATTTGATAGAAACTCAGAGAAGCTTGTTTTAAAACAAACAATTAGTTATTCCATACTTGACGGATATTTCCGTTGGAACACCTATGAAACAATAAAAGGAAAATGCATAGAAAGATCTATTAACAATATAGGTTTGTTTTTTCTTAATATCACTGAATCCAGAGTTTTATTGTCGGCCAGTGAGGGTTATCATTTTAAGACACAAGGACTTAAACCACCTACTATTCTAAATAAAAGAACAATTTTAAGAGATTTAAAAGCTATGCCATGTGGAGATACAGTTATCACATTTGTAAATAATGATATGATTAGCACCAGCGCATGCGAAGAAAATATTTTCTATAATGGAGCTTTGCCAAACCCCAACCCTCCTATATATACTCCTTTCAACCCCCCAATAAACACTCACCAAATTAACCACTCAGAGCATCAAGTAAAGCATCAAAGCATCAAGGACAGGCATCTTAGATGCAGATATGCAAATAAATGTTAAAACTTAATATGTCGTGGAATAAATTTAAAAAGGCGACAACGTCCATGAAATCTGCTGTTACTGGCTCTTATAATGATTTTCCAATAAAATATGACAAAGTAATAGAAGGGCCAATTAACTGTGAGTATATTTTTGAAAATTAGAGAGCTATTTTTCGTTCTAATAGCAATCCAATTTCTTAGCTTTAATAAAAATAATTGATTAATTTACATGTTTGATAAAAAAAGATTGTTTATTATATTACTGCTTATTTTAGCAAGCCAGGCCTGCGCGCTTGATAGCCAATGTTTTGGTGATACCGCAGATGGCTATTTAGTTGATGGTGTACAACTACCTGTTAATGGTAAAAACTTTGTAAGTTATCATTCAATAGGTGTTTTATTGGGGAGAACCTATCTACATTCACAAGCGGTAGAAATTATCATTGACGCGTATGATAGATTGGCTATTTCTGCTCCGGATTCTATCTATAAATACGCCGAAACAGGCTTTGCAAGTGGCGGCTTGTTCAAACCACACAAAACCCATCAAAATGGACTTTCTATAGATTTTATGGTTCCTGTTAAAAATAAAAAAGGTCTATCAGTACATTTCCCTACCACTGTTTTTAATAAGTTTGGTTATGACGTTGACTTTAATAACCTAGGAGACTTCAAATCCTATCATATTGACTTTAAGGCCATGGCCGCACATATCAAAGCACTTGATATCAGCGCAAAACAAAAAGGTTATGGTATAAGAAGAGTTATTTTTGACCCAAAGCTGCAAGCAAAGCTTTTTGATACTGCCGATGGCGATTATCTTGTGAAAAATATTGTTTTTTTAAAAAAGCGATCATGGGTTCGACATGACGAACACTATCATGTGGATTTTATTATCCCATGTTTAGCTCAAAAAGATGTTGAATAGATACTCATGTCTTATTTTATATGCTGGATTGTCATGTTCCTATCACTTCCAAAAGGCTTTTACACTAATGACTCGAATTTCATTATTAACAATGGTAAACTCCCGAACATATATTCTTTAACCCAAGTCTCAATATGGTAAATTTAACACAATGGCCCAGCTATGAGGGTGATGGCCTTTCCAATGATGAAATAACAGATTCTCACTTAATCGTTAAAAAGGGTGTTGAGTATGCTGGCTGTCATCTGATTTTAGATATGTGGGGAGCAGAGAATCTGAATAATATTGAGCTGATTGAACAGTGTTTTCATCAGTGTATTGAGGTGGCAGGAGCCACTTTATTACATATTCATTTACATCATTTTAGTGAGGGTGATGGTGTTTCTGGGGTGGCTGTGCTGGCTGAGTCGCATATTAGTGTTCATACCTGGCCAGAAAAAAACTACGCGGCATTTGATGTGTTTATGTGTGGTGACACCAAACCTCATAAAATAATCCCAATATTACTTGAAACATTTAATGCACAAAAACATAAATTAACCGAAATTCTGCGAGGAGATATGTCAGACAAGGGTGCTGTGTCAGTGACTTCTTGAGGTTTTGCTTATCCTTGTAAATCTTTGATATATAGTTGGTATAATGTTGGTTCCATGATGCTGTTGACAGGTGAAGGGACTTTTTTAATGTCTTCACTGAAAATCTTGGCAGCTCGCATGGTATCACTGTTCAAAAAGCGGGTGGGCACAGAGAATTGATAGTTTTCAATAAATGTACCTTGCATACTTGCCATGTTAAATCCCCATAAACCAAAAGAAGGTACGGTGACCTGAAAGCTCAGTGTTTGGTCAAATACATAGTTTAAGGTTTGTTCAATTGACCAGAAGGTTCGGCGGGTGAAAAAGGGTGAGGAGCTTTGGCTGACAAGAAATCCATCTTGAGTCATTCGTCTTTTGATCATTTTATAAAACTCGCGGGAATAGAGTTTGTTGATGACCTCATTATGTGGGTCGGGCATATCAATGATGACTCTGTCATAGAGAATCCCTGGCTGGTTGATAAAAGTAAAGGCATCTTGATTAAAAACCGTTAGTTTGGGGTTATCCAGGCTGCCTGCATTCAGTTTTTTCAATAACGGCAACTGGCGGGATATACGTGTCATTTCAGGATCGATGTCCACCAGATGAATTAATGCCACGTCTGGGTATTTCAATATTTCTCTGGCAGCCAGGCCATCACCGCCACCCAGTATCAAAATGTTTGCGCGCTGATTATTCTGAATCATGACAGGATGTACCAATGATTCATGGTATCTGTATTCATCACGTGCTGAAAATTGAATATGACCATCAATGTATAGGCGCTGTTCTCTGGTCTTATTGGATTCGGTCACTACTATGCGCTGATAGGGTGTTTGTTTAGTGTAGATGATTTGATCAAAATACAGGTGCTGCTCTGCATAACTGGTCAAAAAGCCACTGGTAAATATGAATGTTAGCAGCAAAAATAAAATTCCAAGAGAGAGCCTCATCATTAGTTTGGGTCGCTGTAACTGATGACGAAAAAAGTAAACATTAACTGTGGCCGTCAAGATGTTAATCAAACCAATAACAAATGACGAGCGTATCAATCCCAATTGCGGTAACAGTAATAATGGAAAAGCCACCGAGCCGATTAAAGCGCCCAGATAATCTATGGATAAAACATTGGCCAGTGCATCTCTGGTACTGGTTTTTTGTGATAATAAGGTGGTTAAAATTGGGATTTCCATGCCAACTAAGATGCCAATGATTAATATTAGGGAATACATCACCATGTTATACATGATATTAATAAATGGAAAAGCAATGAATAATATCAAACTGGCAGAGCCACCGATCAAAGCGATGAATATTTCAATAATAATGAAGTTCTGCAATAGGTGCTGATTAAGCAGCTTTGACAAATATGATCCCACGCCCATGGCAAACATAAAAAAACCGATGGTCAGAGAAAACTGGTGAACACTATTACCAAGCAGGTAAGAGGAAACGGTACCAATGATTAACTCATAGGTAATACCACACAGCGCCACTATGAGAATGGAAATAAGTAGTATAACAGTCTGTTGTCTGGACAAGACCAGATTGGTGTTTTGTGAAAAATCTTCTGTCATGATGAAAATAAAGGTAAGCGAGCAAGACCTAAAGCCCAATATCGGGCTTTAGGGAGGAGAAGTTGAAAGGGTTTACTTTCCTCTTGAGTAGCTGCCTGATCGTGATCGTGATCTGGCGCTGGTTGTTTTTTTTGTTGAGGTTTGTTTGGCGGTTACTTTTTTATTGCTCAAGGAGTTGGTGTTGACTCCAGCGGTACGCTGGCGACTGAGCATGTTGCCAATTAACATTCCCATCAAAAACCCTGATCCTGAAAAACTGCGCTCACGTACCTGCGAGCCTTCTGATGCGATTAAACGGTTATTGGTGCCATCAATTTCTACTTTAAATAGTTGGCTCTCACCAGTATCTTGATTGGCATTGCTGTTTTTATCGTTATAGCCTAAAACGGAACCATCATCCTGCAATGTTGCACCAATGGTTTGTGGATGCAGTTTAGGGTTGGCCTGATTGATATCAAGTCTAAATTGTGTGATAAATACAGTCATGATTTCATCTTCATTATAAGCGCTGGATTGTTGCTCCACACCTGTTAAGGTTGCCGACATTATCTTTAGTACCCGATCCAAATCGACCCCTTGTTGTCTCTGATTGCTACAGCCGGTTGCAAGGATTAGGCCAAATACAACAAAAAATACGGTCAGTTTAAAATTTTTCATATCTATCTCTTATTAAATGAGTGTGGTTATTTTAGCCTATTTAAATCAGGTGATGGAAGTTTCATGGTCAAAGTAATGCATTTATTCAATATAAACGAAACGAATAGTGATCTTCATGGATGCCATCTTCATAATAATCTTTCAATTGTCCAAGTAAACTAAACCCTGCTTCAAATAAAGGCATGGTGACGTTATCAAAATTTGAAGGGAAACTGATTAATACCATACTGGCTTCAACATCATGTGCTGCATCAACACCAATTTTGACATCACTGGCGCTGAACGATTTGCCCAAAAATTTGGTATCCCAGGAAAAGCTGTAGCTGTTTTCGGTCTCCGCTACGGGATACAGTTGTTTAAATACTATTTTGGGTGATTCACTAATCACTGATGGCAACTCAGAGGGCGCTGGTTTTAAAACCAGACCCAACACACTCAGAGATTCACCCCTGTCATAATAGTCGGCTATTTTAAGTTCTGTTTCAAAACCTAGCGATTGATAGAGTTTTAAGGCTGCTGCATATAAGGCGATGCCATCTTCATCAATATAGTCACTGACATATACAAAAATTTTACGGCCATTACAGCTTATGATTTCATCCACTAGATATTGCAATAACTGGCGACCATAACCCTGATTACAGTGTTTTTTATCGATATATGTCCAGGATAGTTTAAAGGTGTTGTCACAAGCTTCAACCCTTTTGGCGCCACTTACCCCTATGAGCTGATTGTCCAGTAGCATAACGTATTGACCGCTGATACCACCTTCCTGGTAGTCACGTTGTGCCTCTTCGGCATCATCCTCATCGTGCGCAGTAATAATTTTTAAAATCTTGTCCAAATCTTCATCGAGCATCTGGCGAATGGAAATTGACTCACTGTTCATCTGTTTTTTACCCTGTGTTTATTGCACACTGTTATTGTGGCTTTTTCCAGCCTTTTATGGTTTTTTGTGGAGCCCTGCTTAAGGTTAGTTGACCTGCTTCGGCATCTTTGCTTAGGGTGGTTCCTGCGCCTATGGTTGCGCCTTTTTTAACTGTTACTGGAGCGATTAACTGGCTGTCAGAACCTATAAAAACATCATCTTCAATAATGGTCTTAAATTTGTTAACACCATCATAATTACAGGTGATAGTACCAGCACCAATATTGACATTATCACCAATTTCACAATCACCAAGATAGGTAAGGTGACTGGCTTTGGAATTATATCCTATGGTGGTTTTTTTGGTTTCTACAAAATTGCCGACTTTGGCTTTGGTGCCAATAATCGTGCCTGGTCGTAATCGGGCATAAGGACCAATGTCACAGTCTCCTTGAGTGATGACATCCTCTAACATTGAATGTGCTGCAATGCGTGTGCCTTTGCCAAGTGTACAGTTTTTGATGATGCAATAGGCACCAATGCTGACATTATCTGCAATCTTATTGTTTCCTTCCAGGATGACTCCGACATCAATGCTAATATCCTGACCACAATCTACTTTTCCCCTTATATGTATCGTGCTGGGGTCTGACATATGTACGCCTTGTATCATAAGTTGTTTTGTTAATTCTACCTGCATAATGGTTTCGCATTGAGCTAGTTGTACTCGGTCATTGATACCTTTTATGCTGTTGCTGTCACTAACCTGAACGGTGTTGAAGCTGTGACCATCTGCATGAGCTATAGCCGGAACATCGGTTAAATACAGCTCACCTTGGGCATTGTTTGTGTTGATTTGTGCCAGCCATTTATTTAAATTTTTGGCTTCTGCCATGATGATGCCTGAGTTGATTTCCTTGACCTGTTTTTGGCTTTGCGTGGCATCTTTTTCCTCAATAATGGCTTCAACTAGTCCTTCAGTGTTTTTTATAATACGCCCATAGCCAAAAGGATTTTGCACCTGTGCTGTGATTAAAGCACATGAGTATTTCAATAATTTTTTTAAATCAGTTGCCTTAATTAATGGTGCATCACCAACTAATACTAATACTTTTGCATCAATATCAACATAAGGCATAGCCACTTTTACTGCATGTCCTGTACCTTGTGGGTTGATCTGTTCAACCCATTGGATGTTTTCATGGTTAAGATGTGATTTAAGTTGTTGGCCTTGATGACCATAAACCATGATTGTTTTTTGTGGTGATAATTGCTGGCTGGTCTGTAGAATGTGGTCGATAATGGTAGCACCTGCCAATGGATGTAAAACCTTTAACTTTTTTGACTTCATTCTGGTGCCTTTGCCGGCAGCAAGAATGATAATATTCAGTTTGTCTGACATAATGAACTATGTTGTAATAAAACCATCTCATTTTACACCAACTTTCAATCTTGACCATGAAAATTGTTCCAAAGCAAAAGTATTCAGTTAAAATAGCTGCACCAAAATAGAATAACAATACATGCCTTATATTAAACCAACGCAATATAAATTAGATAAAGATAAATTTAATAACTGGTACTCCTTACCAATAGCACAGCGAAATGAGTTAAATAATCAGGCCATAGATGATATTCTCTTGCCATGGAGGATAATGTTACGACGTGCTAAAAAACAACCTTTGCCAGGATTGGCTGGTTTTCAT
>JAESTH010000266.1 GCA_016763695.1 Alcanivoracaceae bacterium | reverse complement strand
GTGATCTCTAATGCCTGCTCACCTGTATCTGGTTGTGAAATCAACAAATCATTGATATTGACACCTAATTTCTCGGCATATTGTGGATCCAAGGCATGTTCTGCATCAACAAACGCAGCTGTTCCCCCTGCTTTTTGACATTCAGCAATGGCATGTAATGTTAAGGTGGTTTTACCACTTGATTCTGGCCCGTAAATTTCTACCACTCTTCCCTTGGGCAGGCCTCCTATACCTAATGCCACATCCAAACCAATAGAACCCGTTGAATAAACTTCTCCAACTAAGGTACTTTGATCGCCTAAACGCATGACCGAACCTTTACCAAACTGTTTCTCAATTTGACTTAAGGCAGCTGCAAGCGCCTTCTTTTTATTTTCATCCATATTTAACTCCAATATTTTTGCTTTGTTTGTATTCATTATTAGCCCCGTATTATAGTATGAAGGTATCAATTAAAATATAGAAAATTTCCTATTTTTTTGTAGGAAATTTGCCATAGTAGCAACATAGCGGCAATAATAAGGGCTGCTATTCTCAAAACATGAGAATGAAAGGTTTTTTATAAAAATTGATGCAATAAAATTGATTAATAACCTAAGGCATCAAATTCCTGGATATTTTTAAGTAATAAAGTGGTGTTTTTTTCAATATCATCTCTACTGTTAGAATTATTAATCCTGCGCATAGAATCACTAATGGCTATCCACCAGCGCATGTGTGCTGCACTAAGTTGAGCTGCAACAGGAACCAGATCTCTGACCAGTGACATGGAATTGAGTGAGGTTTCTTTTAATAATACCATACTATTGAGGTCCAAATTTTTCTGTTCCAGTTTATTGATCATCGATTTGATGATCTCTGGGTTTTGTTCCAACGAACTTGAATTAAGCGGTTCTGCATTATTATCCAGAAAAGCAATGTCCAGATATGAAAGAAAGCTACGCAGAGAACCACGTAAACTCAACCACAGTTCTTTGCGGCGCGTATGTTCGCGGGTTTTTTGAAAAAATGATAACAAACCTATCCAGAAAAAACCTTCCAAACAAAACCCTATTAATTCAGGCACCAGGTTTTCTCTAAATGCACCATCGTGTGATTGATCAATAAAATAGAAAAATAGCACTGAACCAACCAAACCAAATAAGGCTAATGGCGCATAAAGCACATATTTATTCATTTTCATTGCTCCGCAGCATAGGCTTTGACCACTCTTGCTATTTTATTTGCCTCTTGGGCGGTTAAATCCAGCGGCAAATCTTTGAGGTAAATGGTTAAATCTTGACGAATGGGAATAGGTATAATCCCCTCCTCTACATAGGTATTGCTTAATGTGATCTCCTCCAAGGCTTTTTGTTCTACTGTTTGTTTTTTATTGAGATTTTTTACACTGTTATTGGTGCTTGATAGTGAAACAAAGTTTTCTGGATCCTCTAGCCATGAGAAATAATCAGCCAAAGCTGATTTTAAACGAGAACTGTACAAATTTAAGGCCTCAAATCTTATGGCACTGTCTTCGAGCTTATGAATGCCTGAACACAAGCTATCCACATCTAACAGACGCAGGTTTAACCTTTCTTCTGGTGAAATATATGTCAATAGTTGTTCTGCTGCGGTTTTCCTGCTACGTGCTACCGCTGGATTTAAGACGCCTGATATCGCTGCTTCGCGCAAATAGGTGATAAGACCATTTTTAGTGTAGTCATCTGCTGACATACCATTTACCTTTTGTGAATATTGAGGGTATATTATCATATGCTATTAAATATTATATACATAAGATTGTAAACAGCCTAAAATCAAAAATATTTCGTAACTACTCACCCCACCATTCCTGCGAAGGCTGGAATCTGTTGAGAAAAGTTATCAAGTTTAGTGAAAATAATCAGTCATATTTGTGAAATTACCGTCTTTATGGTAATGACCAGAGGTGTGAATTACAATATTTCTATAATAGGTTAAGTTAAATGGCAATAAGTGTTTTTGATTTATTTAAAGTTGGGATTGGTCCATCCAGCTCTCATACGGTAGGACCCATGCGGGCTGCCTATCTCTTTTGTCAGCAGCTAAAACACCGAGATATTTTAAAGCAAACAGCAACCATTAAGACCGATCTATTTGGGTCATTAGGCCACACAGGTAAAGGTCATGGCACGGATAAAGCCATCATTTTGGGCTTAAGCGGTTACCAACCCGATGCGATTGATCCAGATATTATTGATGGTATCCTCAACCAGGTTAATAAACAGCAGTCAATTGAAATATCAGCTCAACTGAAAATTGCCTTCAATTACAAAAAACACTTAAAATTCCACAAGAGAAAAACCTTGCCTCTGCACTCTAATGGTATGCGCTTTGTAGCTTATGACGGTGATGACAATGAATTATTGAGTAAAGATTTTTATTCGGTTGGTGGTGGTTTTATTATCTCTCATAATAAGTTGGCACAAAAGGAAATCGTTGAAGATGCTACAAATTTGCCTTTCCCTTTTAAATCAGGTGAACAGTTATTGGCTTTATGCCAAACCAATAAAATGACTATTGCCGAGATCATGTATGCCAATGAAAAGACTTGGTTTAATAAACGCAGTATCAATAAACAGCTGGACAATCTCTGGCAGGTATTTAAAGCCTGTGTTGAGCGTGGTCTCAATAGCCCTGGCGAATTGCCTGGTGGTTTAAAAGTCAAGCGACGTGCACCAGAATTATTTCAATCCTTACGGAATAAACCACAAGCGGCACTACGAGACCCACTGACTATTTTAGACTGGGTTAATTTATATGCTTTGGCTGTCAGCGAGGAAAACGCTGCTGGTGGCCGAGTGGTGACAGCCCCTACCAATGGTGCTGCGGGCATCATCCCCGCAGTGTTACATTATTATTATCACTTTTGTCCTGAAGCCAATATACAGGGTATCAGAAATTTTATCCTGACAGCGGGAGCTGTTGGCATGTTATATAAGGAAAACGCCTCGATATCTGGAGCTGAAGTGGGTTGTCAGGGAGAAGTTGGAGTAGCTTGTTCCATGGCAGCGGCAGGACTGGCCGCAGCCTGTAATGAATCACCAGAACATATTGAAAATGCAGCAGAAATTGCCATGGAACATAATCTTGGTTTAACCTGTGACCCCATTGGTGGCTTGGTACAAATCCCTTGTATTGAGCGCAATGCCATGGGGGCGGTTAAGGCCATTAATGCCTTTCGTCTGGCCAGCCGTGGTGATGGCAGTCATTGGGTATCGTTAGATAAGGTGATCAAAACCATGAAGATTACTGGACAGGACATGCAATCGAAGTATAAAGAAACATCCAGAGGTGGTCTGGCAGTTAATATCATTGAGTGTTAATGAATTGTCTATAACTTATTGGTAAACTGTAATTTAGCCAGTTTAGAATATAAAGGACTGCTTTCAAGCAGTTCTTGATGTTTACCCTGTGCCACCACTCTACCCTTATCCATGACTATGATCCTATCAGCTTTACGAATGGTCGCCAAACGATGAGCAATCACTAAGGTGGTGCGATTTTGCATAATTTCATTCAAAGCATCCTGTACCAAGCGCTCATTTTCTGCATCCAGAGCACTAGTGGCCTCATCCAGTAATAATACCGATGGTTCAGTAACTATCGCTCTGGCAATTGACAGGCGCTGCGCTTGTCCCCCTGACAGTCGAACTCCTCGTTCACCCAGATAGGTCTGATATTGTTTTTCCAGTTGTTGAATAAATTCATCGGCATGTGCAATTTCAGCGGCTTTGATAACCAAATCAGTGTTATCAAGAACGGCATCATTTTTCATACCATAGGCAATATTATCCGCAGCAGTAGTAGAAAATATGGTCACATTTTGCGCTACCAAAGAAAATTGCGAACGTAATTCTGCTAAATCTATTTTATTGATATTGATGCCATCAAGATAAACTTCACCATCTTGTGGTTCGTAAAAGCGCATCAACAACTGAAACAACGTTGACTTACCAGCTCCTGATGGACCTACTAGGGCAATGGTTTCTCCTGCTTTAATTTTTATACTAATATTATCAAGAACATTAACATCTAACCTACTTGGATATGCAAAGTTAATATTTTTAAACTCAACTGTTCCATCAATACTTTCAGGTAACTTAACTGGATTACTTATATTTGTTATATCAGGCTCTGTGTTCATCAGCTCGGTAATACGCTCTAGCGCACCTGAGGCTTTTTTTAATTCACCCCAGACGCTGCTTAACGCACCTGTGGTGGTAGCAGCCATAATTGCATACATAACAAACTGGCTCAATGTACCTGCTGTCATAACACCAGAGACCACATCTTTAGCTCCCATCCACAAGACAAAAACAATACTACTAAAGACAATAAAACCAACCAGCATCGATAAAATAGTGCCCATTCTGATAGATGCAATTGAAGCCAAAAAGGCTTTGTTAATGGTATGGTGAAACTTTTTATTTTCTTTTTGTTCTTGTGCATAGGACTGAACAACGTTAATTGCATTTATGGTTTCTGTCGCTAGAGCTGAAGAATCAGCAATTCTGTCTTGTTCTAGCCTCGATAATTTTCGAATTTTTCTACCAGTTACAACTATTGGCATAACTATCACTGGTAACATTAAAGCTATCATTCCTGCTAATTTGGGGCTGGTGACAACCAACATAATACCTGCCCCAATAAGTGTCACAATACTACGTAGTGTGATTGAAAAAGTACTGCCAACCACCGTTTCGACCAGGGTTGTATCGGTGTTTATTCTGGATAAAATTTCACCTGTTTTGGTGCGTTCAAAGAATTCTGGAGCCTGTTTTAATACTTGTGTATACACTTTTTTTCTTAAGTCAGTTACAACCCTTTGCCCCACCCACGACACCCAATAGTAACGCAGAGAGGTAAATAGCACCATAAAACTAGCTACCGCAAAAACAATCAGAAAATATTGTGAAAGTTGCTGTTGGTGTTCGGCAGAAAAACCCAGATCTATCATTTGTTTAAATGCTAATGGCAAAGACAGGTTTGCCACAACACCAAGTACCAATAAGATTAAAGCAAAAAATATCTGTTTTTTATAAGGGATGATTAAAGGCCAAATTAAACTTAATTGGCTTAAATTCGCTGTTTTATCTGTGTTTTTTTGAAGCTTTGAATTCATCCATCCTAGATAGGGTTACCCTCATTAAAATTAAAGACCTTGATGTAAAATATCTTTATTTTTTTGACATTAACTCCAAACCTTTTAACCAGGCTTTTATTTCTGGTATACATTTATCCTGAGGATGCCTTGAAACAAGACCCACTAATAATTCTTTGGACTTGCCTCGGGTGTCTCTATCATTATAAAGTACTTTTGCCAATAAAAAATAGTTAGGGACGACATCGGCATGATAAGGGTATTTTTTATGGAAGCCATTGACTAATGTCGCAATATAATCAGTTTTATTGATTTGCACAGCATGTTCTATTAGTTGTTTGATATCAGCTGGTGACTCTTCAACATAGTCTTTTCCGGCATCTAAATGTTCGATAACAATGTTGAAAGCTTTGCTAGTTTGTTGGTTATTTAAGCGGTTATGAACTTTATTGGCAATATCCAGATTTGTCGGACTATAAAGTTTTTGTTGCATCGCTGTTTTGTATAAATCCTGTAACTCTAAACTTGTGTCACCATTTTTTTGTAATTCCACAGCCATGGACAAAGCAAGTTGTGCTTCATCATCTGCTAATAATCGTTTTATGCGCTCATAAATTGGGTTGACCACAACTGTTTGAATAGTAATTTCATCATTTTCAACTCTTTCAAAACCCAGCCCCTCTAAATCAAATACTCTTCTGTTTTGGAAAATAATATATCCCATAATATGAAAATTCAGAATGAGAAAAGCATACTCAACAAATGCAGAAACAATGCCATCCAGAAAAACTGGTAAATGATAAAAGACAAATGGACTGATTATTATTTCATGTAAAGATATTGTTGCCATCCAAAACAGTACAAATAGTAAATATGACAAAAATGTAGTTTTAATTATTTTAATTATTGTCATTGGGTTCAATGCCTTTAATAATGAGTTTGTCAGTGCCAGACTCATATAAATTGCGGGTATCATAAAGGTGCTAAAAACAATAAAAACAAACCTGTAATCGTTGTAACCTTTAGCTTTCAACCACATCAGTGTTCCTTCAATCAGTAAAGCGATGATAGCTACTTTTACTGCAATGGCATTAGTGACTAAATAGTTTTGCCTCACTTCGGGAGACATATGGCCTCTGGCTGTATCCGCTAATACATCAAAGGCAAATTTATATACCATCATGATTATAATTAGATTGATAAACAGAAATGCTAATGGAGAAAATGGTAAAAATATAAAAGAAAGAGAAAACAACAGCAACATGGGCAGTACCTGCCCGCCAAACAAGTATTTTATAAAATGTGGAAAATTAAATATAAATAGCTTTTGGGTATTGATGGTGATTTCTTTATTCACCATAATGTGATTTTACAAAATCATTCATAATAGTTAAGAACTCATCGGCAATATTATCTCCTCGTAAAGTTTGGGTCTTTTTGCCCTGAATAAAGATCGGTGCAGCTGGCGTTTCCCCAGTCCCAGGCAAAGAAATACCAATATCAGCATGTTTACTTTCACCTGGGCCATTAACGATACAGCCCATTACCGCCACACTCATGTCTTCCACACCTGGGTATTTTAAACGCCATTCTGGCATTTTTATTCGAATAAATTGAGTGGTTTTTTGTGCCAACTCCTGAAAAAATGAACTGGTTGTTCTTCCACAACCTGGACAGGCTGTGACCATCGGAGCAAATGATTTAAGCCCCATTGTCTGTAATAATTCCTGTGCTACAATCACTTCTTCTGTGCGGGACTGTCCTGGTTCTGGAGTCAGTGAAATCCTGATGGTATCTCCTATACCTTGTTGTAGTAAAATACTCAGAGCTGCTGTTGACGCCACAATTCCTTTTGAGCCCATACCAGCCTCAGTTAAACCAAGGTGTAGTGGAAAAGTACACCGACAGGCTAATGATTGATAAATATTAATTAATGCCTGTACTCCACTGACTTTACAGGAGATGATTATTTTATCCGCACCTAAGCCCAATTCTATGGCTTTATCAGCACTGTTTAAAGCCGAAAGGATAAGTGCTTCCTCCATTACTTTGTCTGCTGAAAGGGGCTCCGCCAATAAGTTATTCTCATCCATCATTTTAGCCAATAATTTTTGATCAAGGCTACCCCAATTTGCTCCAATCCTGACTGGCTTGTTATATTTTTTAGCTATTTCGATTATTTGTGCAAATTGCTCATCTTTCTTTCTTCCAAAGCCAACATTTCCTGGGTTGATTCTATATTTTGCCAGCTTTTGGGCACATTCAGGATATTTTGTCAGCAATGTATGGCCATTGTAATGGAAATCTCCTATAACAGGCACCTGACAACCTGCCGCTCCTAACCTGTCAATGATTTCTGGCACTGCTGCTGCTGCTGCATCTTTATCGACTGTGATTCTGACTAGTTTCGAACCAGCCTGCCACAATTGATATATTTGTTCTACGGTTTTCTGTATATCAGCTGTGTCAGTATTAGTCATGGATTGTACGATGATTTCATCACCACCAATAATACAATCACCTATTTTTACAGGAATGCGGCTTTTAATATTTTCAGTCATAAATTTCTGTGTTGGTCTCATGTGATTTTTGCACGAAGTTGAGAAAAAGTTTGTACTCCGATTATACTGCGTGATACAAGTAAAGAAATAGATTTATCGGAACCTTTAAACCAAATAAATATGCGACCAGTTTGTAACCAGTAATCTTTGAGGATCATTGCCTTCATTTCACCACGTTCCTCAACAAACCATTTGTTTTCAACATTGATGCTTATTGTGACCGATTTATTATTACCTATAGAGCGATATAAGGTATAAAGATATAAAAATAACAACAATTCAAACACCAGAATGATAACTATATTTACATTGAAAAATAACACAAATAGCATTAATAACAAAGTAAATATGACGCCGAGTTTATTTAAATCAAACCATTCATTACTTTTAATTTTTAACATCTATTTTATCTATAATAGCCCTAAATAACGAAGAATCAACCTGCTGTTGACCACTTATCCAATACCACAATTGGGTATCTTGAGTTGATAACAATTCATCAAATATCATCAACTCAGCAGCGGATAATTGCTCATAGTTATTATCCAAAAATTGTGTTAACACCACATCCAGTTCTTTTGTCCCTCGCCTACAACGCCATTGTAGGTATCCTTTCTTTAGTTTATCTTTCATATTTATTTAAGCATTCACCGATAAAATCCAGAATTAATTTATCGCTCCTTTGATCGGCATTTTCGTTGTAAACCGTTCCCATGCTTTCATCATTGGCAAGGGGATTAGTAAAGGCATGCATAACTCCACCAAAATCATGTTTTTGCCAATCACATTTGGCATTGTTTAATTCTGTTCTTAAGTCTAACCAGTTTTCATCACTGACCATTGGGTCATCAGCGCCATGCAACAACAATACTTTAGCAAAAAATTCACCTTGCGAAATATTATCCGCCTTGATCATTAAACCATGAATACTGATGATACCCTTGACTAGGTCATTGACCCTTGCCAGATCTTGCACACATAAACCTCCAAAACAATAACCCATGGCAAGCACATTGTTAATATCAGCATTTTCAATCTGTTTAATGGCATTAAATGCAGCCTGAATCCTGTTTTGCATGAGCTTTCTATCCTGCATAAAGGGCTGTATTAGTTGTGTATTTTCTTCAACCGATTGACCTATGACGGCATCACCAAACATATCAATCGCAAAACCAATATAGCCCTCTTTAGCCATATCTTTTGCCTTTTCAAGAACAAAATCAGATCGACCAGACCACATGTGTACGATTAATATAACGGCTGTATCTTTTTTAATCTTTTCAGGCTCAGCCACAAAGCCTCGTAATTTCTGTTTGCCATCTACATATACAAATTCATAGGTTTTCATCAGTTAAACTCTATTTTACCCGCTTTGATCACTATGGTAATTTGCTCTATGGCGGTTATATTTTCTAGTGGATTTTCTGCCAAAACCACCATATCAGCAAATTTACCCACTTCTATCGAACCTAAATGATCGCTTTGCCCCAGCAATGTGGCAGCACTCATGGTAGCGGACTGAATGGCTTTCAATGGTGACATACCAGCTTTAACCATCAGAGCAAATTCTTGTGCATTATCCCCATGGGCACTGACTCCAGAATCGGTTCCAAAAGCAATATTAACACCTGCCTTATGAGCTTTTTCAAATGAACCCGCAATTTTAGGTCCAATAGTCGCCGCCTTTTTAGCCACAACGGTTGGAAAAAAGCCATCGATCTTAGATTTTTCGGTCACCCACTCTCCAGCAATTAATGTTGGCACCAGATAGGTACCATGTTTCTTCATCAATTTTATAATTTCATCATCTAGATAAGTGCCATGTTCAATACTAGCAACACCTGCAATTATCGCTCTTTTCATTCCCGCTTTACCATGGGCATGCGCAGTGACTTTAAAACCATAATCACTGGCTGTTGCGATGATACTTTTAAGTTCATCCATTGTGAATTGTGCGTTATCTCCACTGGATGCCTGTGACAAAACCCCGCCTGTTGCAGTGATTTTAATCAAGTCTGCACCATCCTGATATCTTTGTCTTACCGCTTGAGCAGCTTCAGCTACACCGTTTATGACTCCATTCTTAGGGCCTGGGTTTGGCAACAATCCCTGCCTATAACCATTTGTTGGATCGGCATGACCACCAGTTGTCGCCAGTGACTTTCCTGCGGTATAGATTCTCGGCCCCTGTACCAAACCTTTATTGATGGCTTTTTTTAAGGCAATGGTTACATTAAATTCATCACCTAAATTTCTCACTGTTGTGAAACCAGCTTGTAGAGTACGTTTGGCAAATACCGTCGATTTAAAAGCATAGTCAGCTTCATTTAACTGAAATTTTTCGCTATAGCTATTTTTGCTAACTTCTGATGAAATATGCGTGTGCATATCAATCAGACCTGGTAGACAGTATTTATCTGACCAATCCATATCTACTTTTTGCCCGGTATATTTTTCAACTTCAGTAAAAACACCCTCTTCAACTGCTATATAAACATCTGATAGCATTTTACCTTTACTGGTATCTAGCATATGGCCGCAGTGCGCCGTTAACGCATAGGTAAATGGTGACAATGTTACTAAAATAAATAGTATTATTTTTTTCATACAGGTTTCCTCATTATTGCTTCAATTTCTTTAATTGTTCTTGGTACTTTATTACTCAGTATCTTGTGACCATTCTTGGTAACCAGCACATCATCCTCAATCCGAATACCTATGCCCTTATATTTACTGGGGACTTTGGCATTATCACCAATATAGATACCTGGTTCTATAGTCAAAACCATATTTGCTTCCAACTCAACCCACAAACCATCAATACTATACTCTCCACAATCATGCACATCCAGACCCAACCAGTGTCCTGTTTTATGCATATAAAAATGAGCATAACTCTGGCCTTTTATTAAGGTCTCAAAGTCACCTTTTAACAAGCCCAAATCCAATAATCCCTGGGTAATAACCCTTACGGCTGCTTCATGCGGCTCATTCCAGTGATTACCTGGTTCAACCTTATTTACTGCTGCCGTATGGGCAGCCAATACTATATTATACAGTTCAGCCTGTTCCTTTGAGTACTGACCATTGACAGGAAATGTTCTGGTTATGTCTGAAGCATAATAACCATATTCTGCACCTGCATCAATCAACACCAGATCTCCATTTTTTAGCTCATGATTATTATTGATATAGTGTAAAATGCAGGCATTACTGCCACCGCCAATAATCGGCAGATAACTAGCCTGAGAATTTTCATTTGTGATGCTTTTTAAAAACTCCGCATTTAAATTATATTCAAACAATCCAGGCTTGCAGACCTTCATCATTTGTATATGCGCAGCAGCAGCAATATCTGCAGCTTTTTGCATACAGCGGATTTCATCTTTACTTTTATACACACGCATATCATCAAGAAAAGATTTTAATGCAATCAGTTCATGAGGAGCTTGGCTTTTTGCCCATTTATTTTTCTTGACTTTATTCGTCCATTGCACAATTTTTTTATCAAAATCAGTATCTTCACCCAACATAAAGTAAACTTTATCCCTGCCATTCATGAGTTGTGGGATAATATTATCTAACGATTTTATGTCATAAGAACAATCAAATTCCAAGTCCTCTTTGGCTGCATCCGATCCAAGCATTGGGCCATTCCAGATAACATTATTTAGGTCGATTTCTCTGCAAAACAATATATCTTCACCCGCTTCATTATCAGGACAAATCACCATTAATGAATCAGCTTCATGACAGCCTGTAAGATAGTAATAATGACTATCTGGTCGATATTTATAATCTGCATCACCATTCCTGATGCAGACATCCTTGGCCTTGATGATAGCAATTGAATCAGCACCGATTATCTTTGCAATTTGTTTTCTTCTTTTCTTAAATTCACTGGCTTTTATTATCGACATAAGTATGTGTACAATGACTTCCTATTTTTTAATTACGTATCAATTTGGTTTTATATTACTTGTTAAATGAGTGCTATTCAATTTTATTTGATAACATGATAAGAATATTATTCACTCTTTTTATATTTAGTGTCTGACCGAGAAAGGAATCGTAGCGAGGGAAAGTCTGGTTTGAAGCAAAATATTTCATTATTTGAGGAGAATAGCTGGCTATTTAACGAAAATAATGGAATATTTTGGTCAAATCCAGCTTTTCCGTAGTAGATTACTTCTTTCTCGGTCAGGCACTATTTAAGTCTGCAACGGGGGGCCGCTATCATAAATAAACATTTAAAAAATAGATATTCCACTAGCAAACCGTATATAAAGTCTTCAAATGAAAGAGTAAACTCTGTGGCTATTGGTTTGTGATTTTCTCACCAGTCTTGGTTTAATGTGACCCGCATCACATAATCATCAAGATAATTTGTTATACTGATCAAAAGGTGGCTTGTTATGACAAATAAAAAAGAAAAAATTATACATTTAAACAAAAAAATCCAAAATGCTGAAAATGTAGCCCTTGGCAGCTTACTGCCACAGATATTTACCAAATTTGCCAAAGATCTCAAGCCAAAACTTATCAGCTATTTTGAATCACTAGACGATTCTCTTTTTGATTTAGCAGAAAAAGCTGAGTCCAATAAGAACCAAACCCTTTATTTTGAATCTATGCGTCTGATTCGTAAATCTCGAGATAGAATGTTTGCAGATTTTTTTAATTCTATTAAATCCACATTTCAATTATTTAAAAAGAATGATTTTGATTTTTTCAATCCAAATAGTGATAGCAATATCAGTAATGAAACAAAAAAGTTATCACTCTCTTTAATTGACGAAAAAGAACTGGATGAAACACTTGCCAAAATCAACTTAATAAGTAAATCAGAAATGGCTTATCACCGACATATTTTTGCATTAAAGCAACGATTTTCACTACTTGCATCAGGCACAACACTGGAGGCCAACCAAATACCTATTGGCCCACATGTAATAGTTAACTCATTCACAAAAAGCATAAGAGAACTTGACTTGGAAGTTAATCTAAAATTAATTATGTACAAGCTTTTTGAACGCAATGTTATGGGACAAATGAATGCGATTTATACCAATATCAATGATTTTTTAGCCGCAAAGGGTATTATTCCAGAAATACAATATAATATTGGCAGACCCAACCAGGCAAGTTCTGGAAATCAAGCTTTGAATACACCAGATACAACTCAGTCTACAGTAAATCAGCCCAACAACCAACAACCAACACAAGGAAACCCAGCTGAAGCCAACAATATTAATAATCAACAATATATTGATCCAAATTATCAGTTAATATCACAGCTATTTAAACAAAATAATCCAACTTTTAACCCAAATAAAAATGATATTAACGCTAATCTTGATGTAAGCAGCAATGTTACCAATTCCTCTACATCAGCAAACAACAATGTTGCCACAAATGTTGATATGGGAACCATGATGAATGCCTTATCAATATTACAAAGTGATATGTTTAGAAACGTTCAAATAAATGAACAAAACAGCAAGTCACCCACAGAAATCAAGGATGAATTGATTAAACAACTGCATAAAATAGATTCTGGAACAAAAGATCAAAGAGTCAGACAAAAAGATGAAGATACCATTGATCTGGTTGGCATGCTTTTTCAGTTTATTGTGGAAGACAGAAATTTACCAGATGCAATACAGGTAATATTGGCAAAACTACAAATTCCGTATCTTAAAATAGCATTACAGGACAGAAACTTATTTGCCGACAAAAACCACCCTGCCAGATTACTATTAGACAACCTCTCTCTTAGTTCGGTAGGCTGGACCGAAGAAAATGACAAAAAAAAGCTGCTCATCAACGAAATTGAAGATATTGTGCAGCTTATTTTAGAAATTGAAGAGTACGATTTAAAAATATTTGAATCATTACTGGCAAAATTTAATGTCTTTACCGTTAAATTAAAGAAAAGATCTGATGTTGTACAAAGACGCACTAAAGAGAAATCTTTAGGGCAAGATAAGATCAATCAAGCTAAAGAAGAATCTGCAAAATTATTGGTCGCTAAAATGACAAATAAGCAAATGCCAATTTTGATACGGGATATACTGCTTGGAGAATGGTCAAATGTACTCATTCTGATGTTCTTAAGACACTCGCAAGATTCTAAAGAATACTTGGAGAAGGTGAAGTTTGTCGATAATGTTATTGAATATTCTCAGCAAAATTCTGATAAGGAGATCAACAAAAACACCATTAACAAATTGTCATTATTATATGAAAAGGGCTTAAAACTTGTTGCCTTTAACTCCAAGGAGTTAATCAATAAACAGCATAGCTTGGTGAAATGTTTAAATAAAATCCATCAACTTGATATTGATGAAAATAGTAAAAACAGCCCACCTGTTGAATTAATTGCACCAGAGGAAATTCTCAAGCTTTCTGATATTCGCAAACAGAAGCATGAAATCGTCAATTATATTGAAGAAATTATTGAACCATCGAAAGACGAGGAAGAACATGAAAATATTGATGATAAACATGCGAAAGTTATTTCAACACTCAAAACGGGTACATGGCTAGAGTTCTCAAGAACTGGCAACACAGCAGTTAGAGCCAAGCTTTCCTGGATTAGTCCAATAACAGGAAAATATTTATTCGTTAACTCCAGAGGTTTAAAGATTACCGATAAAACAGATCTGGCCTTATCTGCAGGATTAAGAAATAAAACTATCCGAGTTTTACAGCAAGTTGCTTTATTTGATAGAGCCCTGTCAGCTATTGCCAATAAGCTCAAGAAGGATGATTCACCAAAAAAAGAAGCTTAGAACTATAGTGTCTTTGTAGATTACAAAGACCACTAGCTACTAGGAAGTTGTCCGAGAATAGGAATCGTAGCGAGAAAAACTGATTTGAGACAGGTTTTCTCATGATTTGAGGCGAATAACACGGCTATTTAACGAAAATTAGGTGTAAATATTTCCAAACTCAGCTTTTTCAGAGTAGATTTTCTATTCTCGGACAGTCTCCTAGGAGTGAGTCATCAATGATTTAGCAGTTTATTATGTAACACCACAATTGTATGGCCTTTAACGAGTAAGTTATCCTGCTCTTGCAAATCTTTTAAAACACGACCAGCCATTTCTCTGGAACAACCGACAATTTTAGCAATTTCTTGTCTGGACACTTTAATCTGAGTCCCTTCAGGATGTGTCATTGCGTTGGGCTCCTTACATAAATCAAGTAAAGTTCTTGCAACTCTGCCTGTAACATCAAGAAATGCCAACCTATGTACCTTTCTACTGGTTTGTAATAATCTATGGGTTAACTGTGTGCCAATGTAATAAAGAATTTGTGCTGCATCAGATTTGAGCTCAGACACAAACAGATTACCCAGGCGTTGATAACCAATTTCTGCCAACTCGGAATCTTCTTTGGTTTTTACCAGCACTTCTCTGCGCTCGGTGCTCATAAACAAACCCATTTCACCGATAAAGTCTCCTGCATTCAAATAAGCCAAAATCAACTCTTTACCACTATCATTTTCATATGAAATAGTAACAGAACCTTTAACGATATAATATAGTGTATTGGCTAAATCTCCAGGGCGAATTATGGAAGTTTTCTTTGGGAATTTTCGACGATGACAAAATGCAAGAAATCGATTTAACGCCTCAACATCTAATTTAAAAAAACTGGTATTATGGACCCTCTCTCCTAAATATAATTCATCAATGCCGGAACCTTGATTAAATATATTGTTTGCCATTTTTAAACTGCCTATTTTAATTAATACGGTCATGATACAATTTTAATCAGCTAATATCCATATAATTTGAATTTCTTAATCTCTAATATTGTTTTTCCTTAAAGAAATCACTCATATAGAATAAAATATTTCTTTTAATCTAAGAAGTGAAGTCATTGATTTTATATAATACAAAAACTGGGCAAAAAGAGCCTTTTTCACCGATAAATCCAGACTCGATTACCATGTACTTGTGCGGACCCACGGTTTACAACTATGCCCATATTGGTAACGCCAGACCTGCTGTGGTTTTTGATGTGCTTTACAGATTACTGCAACACCATTACCCTAAAGTTACCTATGCCAGAAATATTACTGATATTGATGATAAAATCAATAAATCAGCATTAGAACTTGGACAAAACATTAAGAAATACTCAAAAAAATATGCTGATATTTACAATCAAGATATTGAACAGCTTGGGGTACTAGCACCTGATGTAGAACCCTATGCTACCGAGCATATTCCACAGATAGTAGCCATGATAAAAAAACTCATCGCAAAAGGACATGCTTATGCAGCGGAAGGACATGTGTTGTTCAGTGTCGAATCATATGAAAATTACGGTAGCTTATCCAACCGAAAAATTGAGGATATGATTGCTGGTGCCAGAGTGGAAGTGGCTCCTTATAAAAAATACCCTGCTGATTTTGTCTTGTGGAAACCATCTGATGACAGTCTTCCTGGCTGGAATAGCCCCTGGGGACGCGGTAGACCAGGATGGCATATAGAGTGTTCTGCCATGTGCAAAGCTCATTTGGGCGATACCATTGACATACATTGTGGTGGTCGAGACTTAGTCTTTCCACACCACGAAAATGAAGCCGCACAAAGCTGCTGTGCCAACAATACAGAAAGTTTTGCCAATTATTGGTTGCATAATGGCATGATAAATATGGGCAAGCAAAAAATGTCTAAATCTTTAGGCAATATACTTTTAATCAAAGATGTAGCAGCCCAATATAAAGGCGAAGTTATTCGATGGTTGTTACTGAGTGCTCAATATAGGCAATCTGTTGCCTGGTCTGATGACTCTATTCATAAAGCCAATAAAACCCTTGATAGAATTTATGCTGTATTGCGAGAAAACCAATCGATTGATGCCGATATTAATAAAGAAAACATTCCTACTGCTATTATTACGGCTTTGGATGATGATTTAAATACACCCATAACATTTGCCGAAATTAATAAACTTGCTAAACAACTGGCCAAGGCAGAATCCATTGAAGATAAACAACACTTTAAATCACAACTGTTAAGTACTGGCGAGCTTTTGGGTTTCTTTCAGGAAGATGCAGAAAGCTGGTTTAAATCTGATGATACTGATATTGACAATGAAAATGTAGAGAGCCTAATTCAGCAAAGAGATCAGGCCAGAGCTGATAAAGACTGGGCAAAGTCCGATGAAATTAGAGATGAACTTGCTGCTATGAATATCATCTTGGAAGACTCCTCAAGCGGTACACGCTGGAGTGTGAAAAAATCATGATAAAAAGCCAACAGGAAATAATTGAAGACTTTGAAGTCTTTGATGATTGGATGGAAAAATATCAATATATCATTGACTTAGGTAAAGATCTGGATAAATTGGACAATGCAGATAAAATTGATGACAATAAACTGCAGGGCTGTCAATCTCAAGTGTGGATCATCCATCAATTAGTCAATGATAAAATTATTTTCAGGGCTGAAAGTGATGCCGCAATTGTGGCCGGTTTAGTCGCCTTGGTCTTGAGCATTTATTCTGATAAAAGTTCAAAAGAGATCATTGCAACAAAGCCAACTTTTATTGCCGAAATAGGTCTGGACAAACACCTGTCTGGTACTCGCAGTAATGGACTTTCTTCTTTATTAAACAAGATACAGGAAATTGCCAAAAGTTATATTTAACCTCGGCAACTATTCAGTATAATTCAATTTAATTAGCCTCATCCCTGCAAAGACAGGGATGACCTAAATAGTGCTTTAACGAAAAAGAGTTTCAACTACCTAAATCCTGCATTCAAATCATCCAATACTGCAGAGCCAGGACAAACTTCCGCTTGTGACAAACTGTTCAGAGGTTTATCCACACTGTTAATTTTTGCATGAGTATCTTTTGGGTCTTCATGAAGATAGATTAAACCAGTGAGTATTTTATGTTCTTCCCGTACGGTTTCTATAGTATTCATGGCCTCTCTTTTGCTGGACAGGTCATAATCGTGTGAATTCTTTTTAAGAATGAGTTTACTGCCATCATGTAATTTAACTTCTTTACTGGTTCCTTCCGGGTGGATAATTTTCAACTCCTGTCTTTCAGGCACAAAATCTATGGTTCCAGTTGCATCTAGATGATCGCGAACATATTCATAACCTTTGGTAGAACTTGGTGTATTATTGAAGGTAACACATGGTGAAATGACATCAATAAAAGCAAAACCTTGATGTTCAATGGCACCTTTTATTAATGGCACTAATTGTTTTTTATCACCAGAGAAACTACGTGCAACATAACCAGCTCCCAGTTGTAGGGCTAATTGACATAAATCAATGGCAGCAAATTGATTGGCAACACCTTTTTTACCCGCTGAACCAACATCTGCCGTAGCCGAGTCCTGTCCTTTGGTCAAACCATAACAACCATTATTCATTACCAGATAGATCATATTGAGATTTCTTCTAACCACATGCGCAAATTGCCCCATGCCGATTGAAGCAGTATCACCATCACCAGAAATACCTATATATTGCAAATCTTTATTTGCCATATTGGCTCCTGTCGAAACCGATGGCATCCTGCCATGAACTGAGTTAAAACCATGAGCCCTACCCAAAAAATAGGTCGGAGTCTTTGATGAGCAACCAATACCTGAAGTTTTTACCACTTTATGTGGTTCAATATTCATTTCAAAAAATGACTGTACGATCGCAGCACTGATGGAATCATGCCCACATCCTGCACACAAGGTTGAAAGCGCACCTTCGTAATCTCTTTTACTGAGTCCCAGGTCGTTAACTTTAGCATTTGGGTGTCTAAAATCGGATATTATATAACTCATTTTACCTCCTCTGATGTTTTGCCATTTATATGTTCAAGTATCTCATCTACAATAAATTGTGCCGTTATCGGCATACCATCAATATTCAGCACTTCAATTAATTTATCAGGTACTACCTGTAATTCATTGACTAATAATGATTTCATTTGCGCATCTCTATTTTGCTCAACAACAAACAATGTTGAATGCGCTTTTATAAACTCTTCAACCTCAGATCCAAATGGAAAAGCCTTAATACGCATTTCATCAAATTGATGACCCAGATCTGTCAGCATATCATCAGCCTCTTTGGCCACAAATGAGCTGGTTCCATAATAAACCACACCAATATCATTGTTATTTTCAGAAATACTGGCCTGAGGAACAATGGTTTTGGCAGTATCCCATTTAGTCAGCAACCTTTGCATGCCTCTCGCATAAATCTTACCATCTTCAGTGTAAACAGCATATTCGTCATGTGATGAGCCACGAGTGAAAAAAGCACCTTTAGTTGGGTGTGTTCCTGGTATTGTTCGATATGGAATACCATCACCATCAACATCTAAATATCGACCCCAACGCTCTTTTTTCTTTTCCAAACCATCATAATCAAGAACTTTACCTCGATCATAAACCTGTGATTCATCCCATTGAATTGGATCACTCATATGCGTATTCATGCCCAGATCCAGGTCGCTCATCATCAGCACAGGGGTTTGTAATCTTTCTGCCAGATCCAGACCAATGACCGTCATATCAAAACACTCTTTGGGATTAGCAGGGAATAATAAAACATGCTTGGTATCACCATGCGAAGCATAAGCTGCTGCTAATACATCAGATTGCTGGGTACGAGTAGGCATACCAGTACTTGGGCCTGAACGCTGAATATCGACTAGAAAAACTGGGATTTCTGCAAAATATGCCAATCCTAAAAACTCTCCCATCAGAGAAACTCCTGGCCCAGATGTTGCGGTAAACGACCGCGCACCATTCCAGGCCGCACCAATCACGATACCAATCGCAGCAAGCTCATCTTCTGCCTGCACAATAGCAAATTTATTTTTACCTGTTTCAGCATCTACCCGGTATTTTCTACAATAACTTTCAAATGCTTCAATAACAGATGTCGATGGCGTAATAGGATACCAGCCAGCAACCGTTACTCCAGCAAAAACAGCGCCTAATCCAGTTGCTGTATTACCCTCCATCATAATCTTATCGCCAGTTAAATTTCGTCTATGGATATTTAATTGACAAATATCATTGTAATGTTCTTGTGCATGGTCATAACCAAGTTTTAGTGCCTTTATATTGGGTTCAATTAATTTAGCTTTTTTAGCAAACTGAGACTTTATTGAATCTTCAAAAACAGAAAAATCCATATCAAAAAGATAGGCTAATGCACCAACATAAACAATATTTTTAAATATCTGCCGTAAACGTGGATCGGTATAATTTTCATTACAAATATTAGTTAAGGGAATACCAATTTCAGTGATATCATCACGTTTAAGGGTTTCAGGTAGACGTCTTGATGAATCATAGAAAAAATAACCACCCTTTTCCAGTTCCTGATAATCTTTAACTACTGTTTGACCATTGGTTGCGACCACAAAATCGTACCCTTCCCTACGCCCCAAATAGCCTTTTTCACTGACCCTGACTTCAAACCAAGTAGGCAAGCCCTGAATATTTGATGGAAATATATTTTTAGCAGAAACAGGAATCCCTAATCTAAACACAGCTTTTGCGAATAAATTATTGGCTGATGCCGAGCCTGAACCATTTATGTTTGCAAAAAGAATAACGAAATCGTTAGTTGCTTTCATTCTATTCATGCTTATCGACCTGCCTTTGCTTCATGTAATAAAAATTTACGCATATCCCATGCGCCAGTTGGACACCTTTCAGAACAAAGCCCACAATGTAAACAGACATTTTCATCCTTAACCATCACCCGTTTAGTTTTAAGCTCAGCAGAAACATATAAACTTTGCTCCAGATTATCAGCTGGCATTTTCAAGCTTTGACGTAGTATGTCCTCTTCATCATTATCAATAAAGGTGATACAGTCAGTTGGACAAATGTCTTCGCAGGCGTCACACTCAATACACTTGTCTTTTTCGAAGACCGTTTGTACATCGCAATTTAAACACCTTTGCACTTCCTTAAGCCCCTGCTCTAAGCTGAAGCCTTTCTCCACTTCTATTTTTCTATCAGATAAAGCCAGTTCTGTATCAACATGGCTGACAACAAAACGTAAATCATCTGAAACGGGAGCACTATACAACCAATCATGAAAACCCATTTTCTGACTAATGAGCGTTGTACCTGGTGGTGGTCGATCCCTGGTATCTTTTTCGTGACAATATTTATCAATTGAAATAGCGGCCTGATGACCGTGGGCAACAGCTGTTATGACATTTTCTGGCCCCCATGCCGCATCACCACCAACAAATATGTTTTTCAAAGAGGTCTGAAAAGTGGTCTTGTCAACTTCAGGCATATCCCAGTCATTAAACTCTATACCCAAGTCACGCTCTATCCATGGAAAAGAATTCATCTGTCCCAAGGCCATTAACACATCATCACATTCTATCAAAACATCAGGTTCTCCAGTTGGTACTAGGCTTCTTCTACCATTTTCTGCATATTTTGCTTTAACCAACTCAAATAACATGCCGACCAATTTCCCATTCTCACAAACAAATGCTTTAGGAGTATGGTTCTCAAACATTGGAATACCCTCATGCTCTGCATCTTCGATTTCCCAGGGAGATGCTTTCATATCGGCTTTAGGACTACGTACAACTATGCGTACATCCTTACCACCTATTCGTCTTGCAGTTCTACAACAATCCATCGCAGTATTGCCACCACCTAATACCAGTACTTTTTCACCAATTGATTCAGTGTGCTCAAATGCCACATTAGCAAGCCAGTCAATACCTATATGAATATTATCATTCGCTTCCTGCCTACCCTCAAGTTTTGGTAAATCCCTTCCTCGGGGTGCGCCTGTCCCTACGAAAATTGCATCATAATCTTTTTCCAGCATCGATCTCATACTGCTCACCTTTTGTTTGAGGTGTGTGTTTACTCCCATGTCCAGTATATAGTTAACCTCTTCATCCAACACTGTTTCAGGTAAACGAAATGAAGGAATCTGACTACGCATAAATCCACCTGCTTTATATTGATCATCATATAAGTCAACATGGTAACCCAATGGCATTAAATCTCTTGCGACGGTTAAAGAGGCGGGACCACCGCCAATCAAAGCAATTCTTTTGCCATTTTTTTCGGTTGGAATATCAGGTAATCTATCAGTTATGTCTGATTTATGGTCAGCAGCAACACGTTTAAGCCGACAAATGGCAACTGGTTGTTCTTCTACCCTGCCACGTCTACAAGCTGGTTCGCAGGGCCTATCACAGGTTCTTCCCAAAACACCAGGAAAAACATTGGACTCCCAATTAATCATATAGGCATCATCAAATCGCCTAGCTGCAATCATGCGAATATATTCAGGAACAGGGGTATGCGCTGGGCACGCATATTGACAATCTACTACTTTATGAAAATAGCTAACATTTTTTATATTGGTTTCTTTCATGCAGCAAATTTTACCCGAGTTTAATCAGGATGTATAACAAATTTTTACCAAGAAACTATTTTTTTATTTTTCAAAGTAATCATCACTATACTTACATAGTGCTTGAACGAGAAAGGAAATCTTAGTGAGGGAAAGCCCAACATCATACAAATGCGTGCAAATAAATCATTATTTGAGAAAAATAGCTGGCTATTTGACGGAAATAAGGAGATATTTAGACAAAGTCCAGCTTTTCCGCAGTAGATTATCCTTTCTCGTTCAAGCAACTACATAACATATAAAAAATACAAGAATAAATAACATCGTAATATACGACGTGCAAAAGGACACATCAGCGAAACTAAATATCACTTTAATGAAGCATATTCATAACTATGGTCAGATGGGATGGAGATGCACATTGAGATAGTTTTTCCTATTAAATTTGGCTTAATAGTCACTCTCTTGAGCGAATTTAATAGGCGAAAATAGCCAGTAGAGCTTTATTTTCACAGTCTACTAATATTTATATGAAAAAATAGCCTATGGGCTACATTCCCACTGATCTTAGTTATGCATATACCTCTGATGTCAAAATAAATATAAAAATAGCTACTTGTTGGAATAACCCCATATACCATGCACTTCCACCAGCAACGACCAACAATATGACTATCATCGCCACCCACTTACCACCAGAACCAGAAGAGTCATCTGCAAACCTTTCTTTTTTATTAACCCTCTTTCCAGCATTTGCTACATCACCTGTTTTAAATTTCTGGGTATCTTTATCAAGTTGCATACCAGGGGACTGAATAAGAAAGCGGATATTATCCAGCTTAATTTCATCACCTATATCGATTTTGGATTTAGTTATTTGCTTACCATTGACATATGTTCCATTAGATGAATCCATGTCTTCAATTTCCAAACTATCTGCAAGCACGGATATAACGGCATGCTTTCTAGATATTCCATCAACATTAACAAATATGTCGTTATCAGAATGCCTGCCTAAACTTGTCTTACCTCTTAAAGGAAAAGTTTTGCCAAAGTATACACCTGACACTCCGCGCAACACAAATTTAGGCAGAGCCATGCGAATACGAGTACGATTTTCATCCTGTTTCTGAGCTGTCTGCTCTTCAAGTTTGCAATGCACTTGGGCAACAATCATTAAATCTCCCGCTCTCACTTCCTTAACTTCTTTAACTAAACGACCGTTCACAGATACCATACAGGCTGGATTATCAATTTTTAAAGAGTAGTCATTGCCATCCTTTATAAGAGTCGCATGTATTGAGCTCATGCCTATTGCATTAATTTTTATTGCAGCATCATCTGAACTACCAATAGTAAAACTATCACCTATTAATTCAAAATCCTTATGTTCTTTATGCGGAAAGATTAATTTCATACTCGTCTCCAATTATTGTTATATCGCAAAATTATACCAAAAATACCACATAGACTTAAAGCATAATGAGCATAATTAGTGGCTTTATTGTTACCTAATGATATAATCTCACAAAATCTAATCGATAAGGCTAATAAAGTATTACAAGTGTACTTTATCTAATGTTCTTATTAATCTAATTACTAACATTCTAATTTATTTCGAGAAAACACATATGAAAATTTTAGTAGCAATTAAACGTGTGGTTGATTTCAATGTGCGCGTACAAGTCAAACCAGATGGCAGCGGTGTTGCTACCGATGGCGTAAAAATGAGCATTAATCCATTTGACGAGATTGCAATTGAGGAAGCTTTACGAATTAAAGAATCTGGTGTAGCAAAAGAAGTTATTGTTGCCACAATTGGCGCCAACAATGCACAACAACAGCTAAGAACAGCTTTGGCTATGGGAGCTGATAGAGCTATATTGGTTGAGTCGAACTCAGAGATTCAGCCTCTTAAAGCAGCAACAAGCCTTTTGAGCATTGTCGAAAAAGAACAACCTGGCCTAGTCATTATGGGCAAACAAGCCATTGATGATGACAATAACCAAACACCACAAATGCTGGCAACATTATGGAAAAGACCACAAGCTACTTTTGTCTCAAAACTGAAAGTCAATGACACTACCGCTATGGCAACAAGAGAAGTAGATGCAGGTTTAGAGACCATTGAAGTAACCTTACCTGCTGTTATATCAACGGATTTACGCTTAAACGAACCAAGGTTTGTTAAGTTACCAGATATCATGAAAGCAAAAAGAAAGCCGCTTGATATTATCAGCATTGATGATACAGTTGCGGGTTTTGATGACAAAGAATTGGATGTACAATTATTTGAATCTCCAATGCCAAGAGAAAAAGGCGTGATGGTTGAGTCAGTTGATGATTTGGTAAGTATGTTAAAAGAAAAGGGGTTAGTATAATGAGCAAAATTCTTATCCTTGCACAGCATGACGGCAATAAGATTAATCAGGGGACGGCTAAAGCAATAACCGCTGCACAACAAATAGAGAATCACTCGATTGACGTCATTATTTTTGCTGATGATATTGATTCAATTGCAAATAAAGCCGCACAATTAGCCCATGTAAACACGGTTCATGCCATTAAAACAAGCAACGAAAACTGGAAACTATCCGCAGGAATCACTGGGAAGTTTGCTGAACTCGCTGAAGGCTATAGTCACATTTTTGGCCCTTCTACAACATTTGGTAAAGACGTTATGCCATGTGTTGCTGCTTTACTGGGACAAAATCAAATCAGTGATGTTATGCAAGTGATAGACGCTAACACTTTTAAGCGCCCAATTTATGCAGGTAACGCAATAATTACTGTTAATTCACCACACAACAAAATTGTTGCTACGATTAGAACGGCCTCATTTAAGACCGCCGATATGCAATCTGGATCAGCAACAATTGAAAATCACAATATTGACAATCCTCAATCTGACACAAAATTTATATCTTTACAAACAGGTAATCAAGAACGCCCTGACCTGCAAACTGCAGCTAAAGTCATATCGGGAGGCCGTGGGGTAGGTAGCGAAGAAAACTTTGAAATAATCTACGAGTTAGCTGATAAAATTGGCGCAGCAACGGGTGCCTCTCGTGCAGCTGTTGATGCAGGCTATGTACCAAATGAAATGCAAGTGGGACAAACTGGTAAAATCATTGCCCCTGATTTGTATATGGCTTTCGGTATCAGTGGTGCAATTCAGCATTTGACAGGCATTAAAGATGCTGGAACAATTGTTGCTATTAATAAAGATTCGGATGCACCCATATTTGAAGTTTCTGATATTGGCCTGGTTGGAGATTTATTTAAAATAGTCCCCGAATTAATGGAAAAACTATAGCTTTTTTTATTATCGATTGTAAAAAAGGGTTTTGCAAGAACCCTTTTTATAAATTCATAGTAAACAGTGCTATGATATTGATGATTATTGGAGAAAAATATGTCCATAAAAATAATACAAGCAAACTATAATAATACACAACACGGTAGGCACATAATTGAGTTATTGGACTGTTATGCCAATGACCCCATGGGAGGAAATCAAGCTTTGCCTGATTTCGTTGCCCAAAATTTAGTCTACGAACTATCTAACCGCAAGGATGCCATCAGCATCTTGGCATATGTTCAGGGACAACCCGCGGGTTTACTCAATTGTTTTGAAGGGTTTTCAACTTTTAATTGCAAACCAATAATTAATATCCATGATCTCATCGTTGCTACCGAATTTAGAAGCATGGGCTTAAGTACAAAAATGCTGAAAATGGTAGAAGAAATTGCCCTCGAAAGAGAGTGTTGCAAACTGACTTTAGAAGTTTTAGAAAAGAATGTAATTGCCATTAATTCTTATAAAAAATTTGGTTTTGAAATTTATCAGTTAGACCCGATCATGGGCAAAGCAGAATTTTGGCATAAAAAACTATAATAGGAGACAATATAATATGAAATATATATTCACAGTAATAATCATGCTTTTTGTTGTGGGCTGCCAACAAAAAGAAACATCTCAAGAAATTGTAAAACAGGACACTCTTAAAGAAGTAGTCGAACTGAAAGCCTGCACTAAAGAAGCAAAAACATGTCCTAATGGCCGCACAGTAGGAAGAAATCCAAAAAACAATTGTGAATTTGACCCTTGTCAAAAGAAGCTAATTAAAAAAGAGCCCGTTATGTGCACAGCTGATGTTAAAGAATGCCCAGATGGTTCATTTGTAGGTAGAGATCACTATAATAATTGTAAATTTAAAGATTGCTCTCCAACTCAAAATGGTAGAAACGTAAAATAAAATACAACCTCACCTCTGATGCATAATTATTTATATTTATTCAACAAATTTTGAAAATGGTATTAAGTTAAATATTTCGAGATAACCCTGTTATTTTTAAGAGTGACAGATAAGCTAGTTTCGAGTAATTTCTATGGAAAAGCTAACAACTTTTTACACCCTATTCTACACTTATGACATAGTTAGACATTAATGAAGTGTAAGGAACTATAGAAAAAGGATACGTTACGATTAGATTTCTTAATTATTTCCAATCCCTCAACTGGCTTTTTGCATAAAATATCGAATAAACCTACCGATTACCATATCTATGGCAGTATGATTGTAGATACTGTTCTCATACTCATTAATCTAAATATTTTGAGATATATTCATATAAAAATATTTTTGAATATACCTCTTTTATATAAATAATAATAAATATGTACTTAAAAAAAAATTTAATTACTTTTTCATTTTATTTTGTTATTACTTTTATAGTAATATCATTGATGAAAGAGCCCACTCAAGCAATTACCGTCTGGCCAGCTGTAGGCATAGGCATAATTGTGGCACTGGTTTGGGGGTACAAGGTAATACCTGCACTATATTTTGCAGAATTGGGCATAGGCTTACTATTATACCCACACCCACTTGAAACTTATTCCCTACTAGATTTTGCTACTAGCAATGCTTTCATTTTTGCAGGGATTTTCAGATGTTATTTAGGTGCATTTTTAATTAAGTATTTTATCGGCTATCCAAATTCATTGATTTCTTATCAATCAATTCTTAAATTTTTCTTAATCATCGGTACATTATCAACATTTATTTCAACGATTCTATATAGTTTAATCAAATATTTATTAAACCTTATTGAACTCACATCATTTCGACTCAATTTTCTTGACTGGTGGAGTGGAGATTTATTAGGGTTTATCATCTTCGCTCCTTTTACCATGATTTTCATCAGCCAGCCGAAATCAATCTGGCGCCCCAGATACCTGACAGTGGGTTTACCCGTCATCTTTTCTTTTCTCTCAGTCATATTTATTTACAACAAAACATATCATAATGATATTGGTCGTACATCCGTTAACTTAAAAATAAAAAGTGAACTATTAACAACCAAGATTAATCAACAAATGAACTGGATGGGTGATTTTTCAAATAACCTTCCTATACATTTTTCTCCATCTATAGATACACAACTTGACTTCTTACTCGACAATAACAAAAACATCAAAGCAATCATTGTCATCCAACATGGTGAAGATATTCTTATCAAACTAGCAAAAAAGAACCATGTCCCCACGCGACTTGCAGTATTGGAGTCATTCGATTTTGACAAGTTAATTGCTGAGAAACAAAACCTGCTGCATTCTACACATTACGTGAAAGAGTTAGGTGAATTTATAAATATATTTGACTTAAACAATAAAAGTATTAAGCTTATAATTATAGGTAATATTTCAGAATTATTTGGTGATTTACTTAGCAAATATGATTTAGATCAAGTTGAAGTTTTGATTGATTTAAATAACAATAGTGAAGCAATTATCTTGCAAAAGCGCACAGGTTTACTACCAAAGGATGAAGTCATCATACAGTCCACTTTAAACTTTAATAATGAAAATTGGTCACTTTTAATGCTTCCAACCGTTGATTATTTTAGAGAGCATCAACCTAGCTTAAATAATATTATTGCTAAATTAGGCTTTTTATTTGCAGGACTGATTGGTGTTATGTTATTAATAATTACAGGTAAAACAACATTAACAGACATCCAAGTTAAAGAAAGAACCCTGGATTTAGATATTCAGACAAAAGATCTGAAGACCAGAAAAAAACAATATCAAACGTTGATCGAACAACACCCAGTTATATTATGGCGTCAAAATACTGATGATAATACAATGGAATATATCAGCAAAAAAGTTGAAAAACTATTCGGCCATAAGTTACAAAATTGGTTAAGTGAAGAAAATTTCTGGATCAATAATATACATGAAGATGACAAGATAAATGTAGTAGAAATAATCGAAAAATCATTGCAAGATAAAACACCGTTTGAACTTGAATATAGATTTATAAAAGCAGACTCTTCAATTGCCTGGGTTAAGGATGTTATCAACATCATTGAGAATAACAACTATAAAACCCAACTGGTTGGTTTAATGATAGACGTCACCGAAACTCAGGAAGCAAAAAAAAGGCACAGTATCAGTGAAAAAAAATACCGGACGTTATTTAAACATGCCGCTGACCCATTAATAATAATTAATCTTGATGACAACACGCTTAAAGACTTCAACCAAAAAGCAAACGCATTATTTGGCTCTAATAATATTCATGAACAAATGACCTTGTCTCATTTTTCACCTACGTATCAACCAGATGGTAGCAACAGTGAAAAAAGACTACGAAAAATACTTAGGAAATTAGAAGAGAATAAGTATTTTAATTTTGAATGGATAATGCTAAACAATAAACATCAAGAAATAATTTGTAACATAGGTCTGGTGAAACTCCCTGAGCAGGATAATAATATTGCTTTGGCTAATATCACTGACATCACAGAAAAAAAATTGCATGAGAAAAAAATCAACCAATTGGCCTATTATGATAATTTGACAAAATTACCAAACAGAGAATATTTTTATTCTAAATTTGAATATTTCCATAAATTAGCTATCGAAAAGAAAATGTATGGCACCATCATCTATTTAGATTTAGACAGGTTTAAAATTTTAAATGATTCTCTTGGTCATCAAGCGGGCGATGAACTGTTAAAAATGGTGGCTCAAAGGATACGTAAAGTTTCAAGAAAACATGATTTTTGCGCAAGGCTAGGTGGCGATGAGTTTGTTATTTTAACTAAAAAAGTCAAATCATCTATTGAAACAACTCTGGAAACTAGCCTAGTCAAATCTGAATTAATTTTAGAGGCGCTTAATGAACCTTATCAATTAGGAGATTACGAACATCACATTACACCAAGTATTGGCATTTCTTTATTTCCCTCAGGAGTTGCAACGACTGACCAGATCCTTCATCAAGCTGATATTGCCATGTATGCCTCAAAAGAAAAAGGCAAAAATACCATAACTATTTATCAAGCAAAAATGATAAAACTGGTGAGTGAAAGATTAAAAATAGAAAAAGCCATTCGACAAGCCTTTGAACAAAATGAATTTCAACTTCACTATCAACCCCAAATTAATGAAAACAATGAAGTTTTATCTGTTGAAGCCCTATTACGTTGGGACAAGTTAAAAGAACTGAAAATAAACACTGAAGATCTTATTAATACTATTGAACAAATAGGATTAACACACGAACTAGGCTATTGGGTTTTTGACCAAGCTTGCGCACAATTAGAGCGATGGCAAAATCAGGGACATGCAATAAAATCAGTAGCGGTCAATGTCAGTGCCAAACAATTCCATCAGCGACTATTTACCGACCAAATTAAAAGTGTTATTAAAAGCTACAACATTAAAGCCTCTCAAATCATTATTGAGCTAACTGAAGCCGTTGTTATTGAGGATATAATCACCTTAGTCGACAAACTAAACGAACTCAAGCAATACGGTGTACGCATATCATTAGACGACTTTGGTACGGGTTATTCATCACTGGCTTATTTAAAATATTTACCAATCGATCAATTAAAAATCGACAAAATGTTTATAAAAGAATTATCATCTGATAAGGCCACCATACACATCGTAGAAACGATTATTAGTTTAACTAATTCTATGAACATTGAGTTGATTGCCGAAGGTATCGAAACTAAAGAACAATTTGAAATATTAAAGCAACTTGGCTGTAAGAATTTCCAAGGATACTATTTTTCCAAACCTAAAGCAGGTAATAAAATATTTTAGAGATACATTAATGAATGAGGCGGCATCAAAACAAACATAATAAAACCCACTCACAAATGAGTAGGTTTTAGAGGTATATTCATAACTATGGTCAGATGGGATGGAGATGCAGGTTTGGCAACTACTTATTTTTTTTATTCATCTTCGCAATCTTTTTTAATGCCTTATTTTTTTTAGCTGCCTTTGTCGCTATTTCAACAATTTCATCGCGCAATGCATCCGATTTTTCATCTGATGTCTTTTGTAAGGCAATGATGCGTTTTTTAGATGCCTGGATTTTAAATTTTGCCTTTTCTACTTTTTTAGCCGCCTTCTTGGCTTTTTTGGCAGCCTTCTCAGCTGCTTTTGCCGCTTTTTCTGCACGCTCTATCGCATTCATTAAAATCTTTTCCAAATCTTCTCGTCCTGCTTTTTTAATATCATTAGTCATCATTCTAGTCTCTATCTACCGCCTTGTTATTATATAGAGCTTTCACAGAACCCACAATATTGGTATCTGGCTCATATATACATGACTCATCTTTATTTGGATAATCAAGATTGTATAAAAAATATCGTATACAATTAATTCTTGCTCTTTTCTTATCATCTGATTTTACCACTGTCCATGGTGCATCACCCGTATCAGTATGAAAAAACATAGATTGCTTGGCATCTGTATAATCTCCCCATTTACTCAGTGACTGAATATCAATGGGTGACAATTTCCACTGCTTAAGTGGATCAAATTTTCTAGAATGAAAACGACGTAACTGTTCCTGCTGAGTTACAGAAAACCAGAATTTAAATAAAATAATGCCAGAATTAACCAACATACGTTCCAAATTTGGAGCCTGGCGCATAAACTCTAGATACTCTCTATCTGTACAAAAGCCCATCACCTTTTCTACACCACCACGATTATACCAGGATCTGTCGTAAAAACGCATTTCACCTGTTGTTGGTAGATGTTGAATATATCTCTGAAAGTACCATTCTCCACGCTCTCTATCTGTCGGCTTTTCCAATGCAACAACTCTGGCAGCACGAGGGTTTAAATGCTCCATGTAACGCTTTATGGTTCCACCTTTTCCTGCTGCATCCCTGCCCTCAAATAAACAGACTATTCGTTGCCCAGTTTCTTTTACCCAGCTTTGCACCTTCAACAACTCCCTTTGTAACAAATGCTTTTCACTTTCATAATCAAAAAGCGACATCTTCTTATCATAAGGATAATCGCCAGCCAAATGGCTTATCTTCAACAGCTGACTGCCCTTCATCACTTTATTAGATGCCATAACCACATTTGAGTCTACCAGACTCATCAGTACTTCCTTTGCCTGTTTTTTGGACACAATATCCTTCATTTTAATTTGTTTATCCTTTTTTTGTTTACTGGATTTTACAACGGTATCTTTCATAATCGCCCTTTACATTTCGTTAATAATTACCATTATAACTGATTAGCCACGTGACTTTATTGACCTAAATCAAATTTAATTGAATGGTATAACACCGATTCATTATTTAACTATAAACTGACAAGTACTAGGAGCCCATTATCATTAATTAAGATACTTTCGTTATGGTCAGAATATACCATAACGAAAACCTCATCAGTATTTGGGTGCTATTTTAAAACTTCAAAAACTGGCATATATTCACTTCCTGGTAACTTCATTCTTTTCTGTTCCACAAATGACTGTAATAATATATCTAATTTAGCCATTAATTCATTATCCCCAGAAATTTTATAAACACCCTTTTCTTCAATTTGTTTACGACCAAATTCTTTTACATTGCCTGCCACAATTCCTGAAAATGCCCGGCGTAGATCAGCTGCCAATTCATTAACAGGTTGATCACGATTCAAATTGAGGTTTAACATGTTTTCATGAGTAGGGATAAATGGAAACTGGAAGCCCTCCTCAATCTTTAATTCCCAATCAAAATAATAACTAATTTGATTCTTACTTCTGTACTCTTTTACCTTTTCCAAACCTGCAATCATGTGCCTTGCAACTTTTTCTGGATCATCAATGATGATTTCATACATTTGCGCTACTTCATCACCCAATGCAAATCGAATAAACTCATCAATTTGTCTAAAATAATCCTCAGCAGCTTTCGGACCCGTCATAATAAATGGGTATGGGTTTTCCTTATTCTCAGGATGTGATAACAAACCAATTAAATATAAAATTTCTTCAGCTGTGCCGACACCACCAGGGAAAACGATGATCCCATGCCCCAAACGGACAAATGCCTCCAGTCTTTTTTCTATATCAGGCATAATGACCAATTTATTAACAATTGGATTAGGTGCTTCTGCTGCAATGATGCCTGGCTCAGTCAAACCAATATATCTACCATCAAAGATACGCTGCTTTGCATGACCGACAGATGAACCCTTCATCGGCCCTTTCATGGCACCAGTTCCACAACCCGTACAAATATCGGCTCCTCTTAAACCCAATTGATAACCTACATTTTTAGTATACTGGTATTCTTCCTTTCCTATCGAATGACCACCCCAACAAACTACTAAATTAGGCTCTTTACCAAATTGATGAACTTCACCCCGCCTCAGCATTTCAAATACCATATTAGTAATACCTGAGGTAGTTGTTTCATCAAAATTACCATCATTATGTTCGCTACTTTGAAATATTATGTCTCTGAGTACTGAAAATATTGAGTCTCTTATACCTGAAATCATCTTACCATCTACAAAAGCTTGAGCTGGCGCGTTGATAAACTCCAGATGGATACCTCGTTCCCTAGGCAACAATTTAACATCAAAATCTGGATAACGAGATAACACCGCCATCGCATCATCCTCTTTAGCATCACAATTCAATACCGCTAAACAACATTTTCTAAATAAAGCATGAGTTGAGCCCTTGCCCATTTCCATCATTTTATTGACCTCATCTCGTGACAAAAGCGTCATACCACCTCTGGCAGCTATGATACATTTGTCTATTGTTTTTTCTTCTATTTCATTATTACAGTTCATGTAATCTCCTAATTATTATGAAGTCTTCCCTATGAAGACTTCTATTGTTGTGAGGGTTTCCCTATGAAAACCTCATATTTAATAAGCAAAAAGATTATTTTAATTTAGTTGATCCTGTTTATAATCTTCCACCTGTTTTGTTTTTGCACATCACGGTAACTATGGCCTGCTATATTGTGTCTTAATTGTAGAACCATGTCTAATTACTTGTAGTGGATCATGGCTAGGCCAAAGTTTTTCCGATAAACATTCAGAAGTTGTCACATCTTCTTCATATTGAAACAATATGTTGCTTATTTTATAGTGATAAGTCTTTATTTTTTAAGCGACCTACCATACTATAACAATATCAATTAATTGCAAACCTTTTCTTACAAGTATTAGTTATGACAGAAATTCCCTTATTGTTATTGACTGGATTATTTATCCTCTTTATAGCCACAAACGCCAAAGCAAGAGACATTGCTAGAGCCTATATCAAAAGTGAAACTCAAAGAAAGCAACTGGTGTTTTTAGATGATTCCATTGCGCTGAAATCAATGAAAATCAAACGAATAAATGGAAAAACTGGATTTCTTCGCAGTTATGCTTTTGAATTCAATGCCTCAGATTATCAAAGATATCAGGGCAAAATAGAACTATTAAGCTATCGTGTAATAAGTATCCAGTATTTTCATCCCGATCACATAGAACAAAGCTCCAACCAATATGACCAATCTGAATAAACAAAAGCCAATTATTCGATTGATAAAATACGCACAAGGGCTAAGAATCAAAATTGTATTAGCCAGTATTAGCTCTGTGATAAATAAATTATTTGATATTGCCCCGGAAATCCTGATCGGTATTGCCATTGATGTAGTGGTTAGCAAACAAGATTCTTTTCTTGCCAGTTTTGGCTATGTCGAGCCTAAATCACAACTGATTGCACTGGCAGTTTTAACTTTCTTCATTTGGTTGGGTGAATCAGTATTCCAATTTTTATATGCAATACTATGGAGAAATCTGGCACAAAGTTTACAACACAAGATGCGTACAGATGCTTATGATCGCATGCAAAACATGGATATGGCCTTTTTTGAAAATCAGGCCAGCGGTAATTTAACAGCTATTCTCAATGATGATGTTAACCAACTGGAGAGGTTTCTCAACATCGGAGCCAATGATATTATCCAGGTCATCGTCTCTGTTATTGGAGTGGGTGCAATATTCTTTTATATTTCGGTAAAAATTGCCGTATTTGCCTTTCTACCCATACCTTTGATTATTTTTGGTGCCTTTTTCTTTCAACGAAAAGCCCAACCACGGTACTTTGAGGTGAGGAGGCAAACAGGAATATTGGCAACAGCCATAAGCAACAAGATCATGGGCATTGCAACAATAAAGAGTTTCACCAGAGAAAACAAAGAGTTAGATCACCTCTCTAAACTCAGCTCAGATTATCAAAAAGCCAATAAAGAAGCCATCAAAATCAGTGCCGCATTTACACCTATTATTCGAATGGCAATATTAACTGGCTTTTTAGCTACCTTTATTATTGGTGGTTTTGATGCCCTTGACGGTGTAATAACTGTTGGTGCATACGGCATGTTAGTATTTTTAACGCAGAGATTATTGTGGCCATTTACTTCACTTGCCATCACTATGGACTTATATGAACGAGCAATGGCATCAGTACGAAGAATTTTAGACTTGTTGGAAACACCGATCGAAATCATTGACAAAAATATAACCAAAACCGCAGATATGTCCCAAAATATCAACTTCAATTTAGTCCGATTTTCATATAGCTCCAACTCACAAGTCGTTTTATCTGATATAAATATCACCATCAATAAATCAGAAGTGACCGCTTTCGTTGGTCAAACGGGTTCAGGAAAAAGTACTTTAATGAAATTATTACTGAGATTTTATAGTCCAACTTCTGGTAATATTACCATTAACAATATTAATATTGAAGATATTAAAATAAATGATTTAAGACAGTCAATAGGACTGGTTTCACAGGATATATTTTTATTTGATGGTAGCATCAAAGATAATATTGCTTACGGAAAAAATGATCCTACAGATAAAGAAATCCAAGAAGCAGCAAAATTGGCTGAAGCTGAAGATTTTATTAACGCCCTACCCCAAAACTATGAAACTTTAGTCGGAGAACGCGGTATAAAACTATCTGGTGGTCAACGGCAACGTATTTCTCTGGCCAGAGCCATCCTTAAAAACCCTGCCATTCTAATATTGGATGAAGCCACCTCAGCCGTTGATAATGAAACCGAAGCAGCCATTCAAAAATCCATGCAACAAATCGCAAAAAATAGAACACTATTAGTCATAGCACACAGATTATCCACCATAGTCAGCGCCGATGTTATCCATGTATTGGACAAAGGTAAGATAGTAGAATCTGGCACCCATAATGAACTACTTTATAACGAAGGAATTTATTTTAAACTCTGGAGTATACAGACAGGAAATATAGAAGTGAATTGACATAAATTTACAAATTAAATATTCTTAATCATTATTTTTTATAAATTCCATGCTAGTATGATATTTTTCAATTGTTTATGGACAAGCCGACAACTCAAATTTTAGATCAATACAAAGATAACTTAGTATTTCCGAGTTATCAAGATTATCAGCTTAAGAGACTATTACCAACCATAAAAATAATTATGCTGACAGGTGTGTTTTTCTTTATACTTTTCTCATACTACGACTTTAGAGATTATCCGAAATATTTTAATCAAATTTTGATGGTTCGTATCTCTGCTTCTATTCCACTAATCTTAATTATATTTATTATCAAACTAGATAAACTTAAACAACACATTCCCGTCTTAATATTAGTATTAGGGTTGATATCATTAAGCTCATATGTCTATTTACACACATTTCTAAATGAAAAAATATATCTAATTTCTTTAGCTTATATATACTTTTTTCTTGTTATTGTCACATTAGCACCATTATATTCAAACAAACAAATCATAATCTCATTTATTATTGGAACACTTCTCAATAACCTCATTCTTTTTTACTTTGCTCCACAATATCACAACTACCTATCAACATTATTTATAAAATCTATCGGCACTCATGTATTTACAATAATTGTGGCCATTAAAGTTAGTGAAACTCATATTGAGAGTTATAAGTTTGCATTATTAATTCACAAACGTTCGATGCTGGATTCTTTAACTCAGGTTTATAATAGACATGGATTTGACGTGTGGTCAAAAGAAAATTTAGGTTCACAAGAAAAACCAAAACCGAATCAAGCTATCATAATGCTAGATATTGACGACTTTAAATCTATCAATGATGTACATGGTCATCAAATTGGAGATTGGGTTATAAAAAATACTGCACAAATTTTAAAAAGCATCATCACCAGCAGCAGTTCTACCTGTATTGTTAGGTTTGGAGGAGAAGAATTTATTATATTCATCCAGAATAATACCCGTAAACAGTGTATTAGCATTGCCGAAGAAATAAGAAAAACCATCGAAGAATATAACTATAAAGGTTCAGAAAATCAAACATTTAATGTAACTGTCAGTATTGGTATCTCCTTTGAAGGTAATTCACACTCAACGCTGTATGAATTAATTGGTTCTGCTGATAAAATGTTATATCACGCTAAAATTAATGGCAAGAACAAAATAGCCGCTACTTGAATACTACTCTTAGCTAAATCAAAATTTGGCTAGTAAGATTTTACTCAAACTGCTAAAATCCACATTTTAAAAATATCTTAAAATATCATGCAATCACAATCAGCCTTTACACCTTTAAGATTAGCACTAATTATATTTATTATCATCGTTAATATTGCGGCCGTTGTTTCCTATGGCTTTTCTACAAGCTCGTGGTCAAGAATGCTAGGGATATTTGCGACCGTATTTATTCTTTTATGTGTGTTTTTACAAATTCTTGAACTGGTCTGGCTATATAGTTTTAAAAAACAACAAAAAGACCCAAAGACAATAAAATCCTATCAACAAGCCATCAACATCTATCTTTTACTATTTCCTACTGGTTTCTTTATGGTTTACCTGGTTTTAGCTTGAAACACAGTAGTATCGCTGAGAGACTGTGAAATTCCTCACGGATGCGAGACTTTAGTTTTGCCATTCTCGGTCATAATGGTTAAGCACTAAACAACAAAAGTAAGGCAGGGTTAAAACCCCGCACCCAAGAAATACTGAATTATTTTAAAAACAATTAACCCTTTACCGAACCTACTGCGATTAAAACACTACATTTAATCAATACGAGGTTTAACACAATGAAATCCATTGTCAAAAAAACAGCACTATTTATTGCAATTGCAGCCATTACTGCTTGCAGTCAATATGAAAACAAGCAAAAATCGGATCAGCGACTTGTTGAAGAAAAAGTTGAATTTGAAAGCACAACTGAACTGGATCAAATTACAGTTACAGGAGCCAATGTTCTTCATGTCCCGAAAAAAACAAAAAATATTAGCAAACCCATAGCTCACTATGCAATCGCAGATGGTCTGGTGGCAGCATCACCTATGCCTGCAGCATATTTCTCAGCAGAACGTAATGCCGAAAACTACCAACACTTCAAAGACAATCGAATTAAATTAACGCAAAATCATCCCGTTTCTACATTTAGCATAGACGTTGATACTGGTGCATATAGCAATATGCGTAGAATGCTTAATAATGGCCTTATTCCACCCAAAGATGCCATTCGTGTAGAGGAACTGATCAATTATTTCAGTTATGATTACCCAAATCCAACCGATAATTCACAACCCTTTTCTATTTCAACCGAACTGGCACCATCTCCATGGAACAGCAATGCAAAATTGTTACATATAGGTATTCAGGGATATGAAATAGAAAACCAACAAAGACCGGCATCCAATCTTACTTTTTTAATTGATGTATCAGGCTCGATGAATTCAGCAAATAAATTAGGTTTGCTAAAGTCATCATTTAAACTGCTAACCAAAAACTTACGCAAACAGGATAAAGTAGCCATCGTGGTTTATGCTGGTGCTGCAGGTGCAGTATTAGATTCTACCAGTGGTGATAAAAAGTCCAAAATACTACAGGCATTAGATAAACTAAACGCAGGTGGATCTACCAATGGTGCAGCTGGTATTAATCTTGCCTATCAAATAACCGAAGATAATTTTATCAAAGGTGGAATAAATCGCGTTATCATAGCCACTGATGGTGACTTTAATGTGGGCACTACCAATTTTGAACAGTTAAAAGAACTGGCTGAACGCAAAAGAACAACTGGCATATCTCTAACAACTCTGGGATTTGGTAGTGGTAACTACAATGATGCATTGATGGAGCAGTTAGCCGATGCAGGCAATGGTAACTACGCCTATATAGATACATTAAAAGAAGCCAATAAAGTATTAGTACAAGAGATGAGTGCTACCTTGATGACCATAGCCAAGGATGTAAAAATCCAGATAGAGTTCAACCCAAACATCGTAACCCAGTACCGTTTAATCGGTTATGAAAATCGCCTGTTAAATAATGAAGATTTTAACAATGACAAGATCGATGCTGGAGAAATTGGTGCAGGACATTCTGTCACAGCCTTATATGAAATTGTGCTCAAGGGTGATAAGGGCTGGCTAGAACCGTTAAAATATCAAAATAACAAACAAAAAAGCAGCCACTCCGATGAAATAGCCACACTTAAAGTCAGATATAAACCAGTTGATGAAGACACTTCAAAACTGCTAGTTAAAACCTTAAACACACATCAATTGTTGGATAATATTGAAAGCACTTCCCATAATTTCAAACTATCTGCGGCAGTAGCCGCTTTCGGACAGCTACTAAGAGGTGGTAACATGACTCAACACTTTAATTATAAGGATGTGCAAAACCTGGCTAGACAAACCATCAGCGATGATAATTATGGCTACCGTGGCGAATTTTTACAATTGGTATCATTAGCAGAAAGTTTAACAACTCAACAAGCTAATACAGTAAAATAAGGTGAATCAATAATTTCCAGTCAATGTGAATGAAACAACCCAGCGATGAAGAGCTTATGTTAGCATTTGCCAAAGATGATGTACAAGCTTTTGAGCAGCTTTATAGCCGCTATAAAGATGCCCTTTATCGCTATTTTCTGCGTCACGTCAGCAACGAGGCTATATGTCAGGAGTTGTTTCAGGATTTATGGCTAAAAATCATCAATAGTAAGGACAACTACACAAATGTTGCCAAATTTAAAACCTGGTTATATACTCTAGCTCACAATCGACTGGTTGATTGGTATCGAAGAAACAGCCTGGAGATAAATGCCTTTGAAGCTACTACCGATGATATTGTTGATGGCAGCATCAACTGGAGACCTGAAGATGAACTACAAACCAAAAGATTAGGTAAAGGTTTAAAACAGGCGATTGCAAAACTACCATTTAATCAACGAGAGGTCTTCTTACTACACCAGGAAGCACTATTAACTCTACCACAGATTGCTGAGATGCTACAGGAAGGCATAGAAAAAATTAAAAGCCGTTATCGTTATGCAATTAACAAATTAAGATTAAATCTAGAGAATCTAAAATGAGTGAAAATCATATAAAAGGCCCTATTGAAGATTTATATAAAAAAAGCCAGGATGAATCATCTCCTCTTACACTAGATAACTTAATCCTATCTCAAGCTAAACAAAGTTGCACCCCCCAAAAAAAACCTCAAAAATTTAAAAGAAAAAGTTGGTTATTTGGGCTATCAACTGCAGCAGTCATGGTAATGAGCTTTTCCATCATCATTAATCTCCAAAATGAAAGTAAACAAATAACAACTCAGCCTGAGTACATGGATATTCAACAAGAGGAAATGAACCTTGAAGTTATGCCAGAATCTATTCCTGTGGATAATTTTGCTCAACGACCTGTTAATACTGCTCCGGCTATAAATAAGAAAATAAATACTCAAAAGAAATTAAAAAAAGAGACCGCAAAACCTGACTCTTCAGGGCTAGCAGGACTATTACTTACCACTAAACAGAAACCAGAAGCTGCAGAAAAAATAGTTAACTTTATTGAAGAAAGCACTATCAATATGGAAAACAAATCACTGCTATCAGAGCAACCAGTGCTGTTACAAACTCCAAGCAAGGCTGCTAGAAAATCCATAGAACAAGTAGAGCATAATGAAGACATAATAGAACTTGATAGCATCACAATTGCAGATTCAGTATCACTGGAAGCAGAGGATATTTATATGGATAGAGAGAAAAAAATAGATAAGCAAATAGAAAAACTTGAAGAACTAATGACACAACACAAATATGAGCAAGCTAAAATCTTATTAAAACAATTAAAATCACTTTATGCTGATTATAACTTCTCAAAATATGAAGATATATTGTAAAGAGATACTCATCTATGAAGTATATGCATAACTATGGTCAGTGGGAATGTATATGCCTCATCTGTTCTGAGCAAAATATATGCCCGCACCAACAGCTGCAATAAACAAAACCAGAGATAAAATCTTCACCCAACTATAAGGCCTTTCCCCTTTAACCTCACCCGTCTGACCATTGATAATAAATTGAAATGTTTTTTTATTATAGAGAAAAGCAGAAACCCACAATGGCATAAGCATCAGCTTAAAACCAACACGTTCATAACGAGTATTTAAAGAACTAATTCTCTGGTGGTCACCACCTATGTCTCTGCGCACCAAACGACGAATATATCGAGTCATAATTTCCTGCGAATATTTATAAGCTCTAGGCAAACCTATCTGATAAAGTTCTGACTTATAACCGCTTAAATATTTTGGGCTATAATTTTGCGATTTAGTTAAATTCCACTTTTTCATAGATGTAGTCAACTTTTGCGATAACAACTCACTGGCAGGTACCAATACATTATCAAACTCATGGGTAACATGACCTCGAACTGATCGCCATCGAATCTTGGTCACCAAACGGGTTTGGGTTTTACCATCGACTCTTACCGTAACAGTGGTAGTATAGTTTGTGCCCCTTTGGCCAGAATATTGACTATAGGTATCTGCATCAAACCCCCAATATGGAATATAAGTTCCCTGAATCGGGTGCTTGCGCATCGCCAGTCTTTTTAAAGAGTTAGGGGCAAACCATAAGCCTTTTATCCACTTTTGGAAAGACTCATTAGCCTGCTGTTCTTTAATATCAAAAGGAATAATAGCATCAGGTACCAGCTGCCGCTGCAAATTGACAGGCACAACAATATTGCTACCACAATATGGACATTCATCAGCATGGGTATCTTTTGCGAAATCAAATCCTGCACCACAAGTATCACAACGAACATGATGATGAACTTCATTGGGTTCCTTATGTATCAGTTTTAATACAGTAGAATCATAAGGATTGGCATGAAAAACATTAAAAGACTCAGTCTCAATGGGCTCAACTTCACCACAGGATTGACAAACCAGAGAGTTGTGTCCAATCTCATGATCAAGCTCAAAGCCACACTGTTTACAGATAAACTGAAAATGTTCTACCGTTTGAGCTTCTGACGATTCCTGTTCTGACATTTATCCAGATCTATGCAGTTGGGATAGGAGGTGGTTCGCTGTTCAATAAACCAGCAATCACCCGCACATCTCTGGCAGGCTGCCAATCAGACATGCCCGCTTTCCAAACCAGAGTATCGGCTGTCATGCTGGCATTTTTAATATTTTCATGAATCGCTGCCAAATTAAAAGGGCCCGCCTTTTTACCATTGACCACAATATAAAAGTGTTCAACTTCAGGAATCGGTGGTGGCACCTGCTGATTGGTCGTCTGATTTGTGGGTTTTTCCGAATCTTTTGACAAAGCATTACCAAAAGATTGTGCCATCGCAAAACCCATTCCCATACCAATACCAGCACCAGCAGCACCACCTGGATTTTGTGCTGCATCACGCATGGACTGCGCTGCCTGAAATTTCGTAAACTTGTCTAAATCGCCAATTGCTCCCATTGATGAACGTTCATCCAGTGCTTTTTCTACCGCTTCAGGTAATGAAATGTTTTCAACCAATAACTTAGTCAGAGAAAGACCAAAATTGCCAAATTCAGGATTGAGTTGCTCTGCTAACAAATCTCCCAAATTATCGTAATTACCAGCCAAGTCAAGTATTGATACACCCGAATTTGCCACTACATTGGCAAATCCAGAAACCATAAGATTTCGTAACTGTTCAGATATTTCTTCAACAGTAAAATGACCATCTGTTCCGACAATTTCAGTTAATAGCGTCTTAACATCACTGACTTTAAAAGCATAGGAACCAAAAGCTCTCAACCTGACCATGCCAAATTCAGAATCACGCATAATCAATGGATTACGCAGACCCCATTTCATATCTGTAAACTGGGTGGTATTAAAGAAATAAACTTCCGCTTTAAATGGACTTTCAAAACCATATGCCCAACCCTGTAGAGTTGAAAGAATTGGCATATTGGCAGTCTCCAGTTTATATAGACCAGGCTCATAAACATCTGCCACCTGCCCTTCATTAACCAATACAGCAACTTGTCCCTCCCTTACCGTCAACATCGCTCCATTTTTAATTTCATTGCCATAACGGGGGAAACGGTACACCAAGGTATTATTAGTATCATCAGTCCAGTCAATAATATCAACCAATTCAGCAAACAGTTTGTCAAATAAACCCATAAAAAACTCCCATTCAATAGTATAATTTGCCAACATTATACTATCAAAATTAGCTTTTAAAATAGCTCAGAAGTAATTATTTTCAATTTTCCAACATTCGTTTGAACTTATATCAATATTTATCGTCAATCTTATATGAAATATAATAGCCATAATCACCATCAATATAACACTATGACTATCTTCACTTGACAATACGCATGCGTATGGTGAAAATGGTTAGCTATTACTGAAATTAAACACATTGAGGGCAATCATGATTTTTAAACAAGCTAAAGTTGCATTTATTGATGGTGTACGTACACCATTTGCAAAATCTCCAGGTCCATACGGTAAACTCAAGGCTTATGATTTAGGCAGAGAAGCATTACTGGCATTGAAACAGCGTAATCCTATAATCCAGGAAAACTGTGAGCAAGTAACCATGGGCTGTGTCATTCACAATGCAGCAACCAGCAATGTCGCCAGAGAAAGCCTGATTGGCGCAGGATATAATCTAAAAACACCAGCCTCAACCGTAACCCAGGCATGTATTTCTGCCAATCGCGCCATTACCAATACAGTAGAAGCGATACAAGCTGGGGTATTAAAAACGGCTGTTGCGGGAGGAGTTGAGTCTACTTCAGATGCACCTGTAAGAATTTCTGACAACTTAAAAGCAGTGTTACTCAAGGCACAAAAAGCCAGAGGTTTTAAAGATTATATGGCCTTATTTAAACAGTTCAAGTTTAAGGACTTAGTTCCCGTAGCTCCTGCCATTGCAGAGTTTTCTACAGGACAAACCATGGGTCAGGATGCCGATAGGCTAGCTGCCAGATTTGGAGTCACCAGACTGGAGCAAGATGAATTCTCACTACGATCACACCAATTAGCAACTCAGGCATGGGAACAAGGTAAATTTAATCAAGAGGTGGCACCAGTCATCAGCGCACCAACATTTACTCCCATAGAAAAAGACAACACATTCTACGCCACCTCAAGTATCCAAAAACTATCCAGCTTAAAACCAGTTTTTGTCAGACCTAATGGTACAGTAACAGCAGGTAATGCCTCTCCACTAACCGATGGTGCATCAGCCTGTCTGTTAATGGATATCGATGAAGCCGAAAAACAAGGTTATAAACCTGAAGTGGTTATTTATGGTTATAGCTATTCTGCCCACAACCCAGATGGTGAATTATTATTGGGCCCTGCCTTTACTATTCCCAAATTATTAAATGAAGCTGGATTGAGTATAGATGATATCAGTGTTTTTGAAATTCATGAAGCCTTTGCTGGTCAGGTGCTTGCCAACTTAAAAGCACTACAGAATAAAGAGTTTTGTATCGAACACCTGGGATTAAGTGATGCATTTGGAGAAATCCCCATGGACAAAATTAATACCGAAGGTGGCTCATTGAGCCTAGGACATCCATTTGGCGCAACGGGTGGCAGATTGTTAATTGCAGCGGCCAGAAGATTATCACAAAGTGATGGAGAATATGCTTTAATATCAGCATGTGCTGCTGGTGGTCAAGGCAGTAGCATCCTGTTGAAAAAAATTACCAGTACTATTACAAAGAAAACAACAAAGAAAAAGACAACTAAAAAAACAGCCAAAAAAGTGACTAAAAAGCTAGCTAAAAAGGTCAACAAAAAAACAACAAAGAAGACCAGCAAAAAAACAACCAATAAGGAGAAATAAACATGGCATATTTTAAGATTAAAAAACAGGGTGATATTGCTATTGTTTTACTCAATCAGCCCAATTCCCCAGTTAACGTACTGTCTGCCAGCATGCTCAAGGATTTTGAAAACCTGATAAACACCATTGAAGAAGATGCAGAAATAAAGGCCGCCATTCTTTACAGCGAAAAAGCAGATTGTTGGGTGGCTGGAGCTGATATTAAAGAATTTATGGCTATGCAAAGTAGTGATGAAGCCGAAGAGCTATCCAGAGGTGGCAATAAATTACTCAGCAGGTTAGCAAACTTGAACAAACCTGTCATTGCTGCTATAAATGGTGCCACATTAGGTGGAGGTTTAGAGCTGGCCATGGCTTGTCATTACCGCATAGCCAGTACTGATAAAAAAACCATATTTGGCTTGCCCGAAGTTAAACTGGGCCTGTTACCAGGTGGTGGTGGAACTCAAAGAAGTGTAAAACTGGTGGGACTGAGAAATGCTTTGGATATGCTATTAACGGGTAAAAATGTATACCCTTTTAAAGCCAAAAAAATAGGTTTAATTGATGAACTGATTCATAAAGAAGGCTTGTTACAGGCGGCTATCAAAGTAGCTCAGACACTGGCAACTAAAGGCAGCAACAGAAAAGCCAGAAAAAAAGGCATGTTAGATAAAGTCCTGGAAGGTACATCATTTGGCAGAAACTTTGTCTTGAAAAAAGCCCGAGAAACAGTAAGCCGCAAAACCCGTGGCAACTACCCTGCCCCTTTAAAGATTCTAGACTGTGTCGAAATTGGTCAAGACAGTGGTTTTGCTGCTGGCCTGGAGGCTGAATCTGCTGGATTTGCCTATTTACATGGTACTGAAGCCTGTAAAAGTCTGATTGGATTATTTCTTGCCATGCAAGACAACAAAAAACTCAAATCTACCGCCAAAACTCACCAGATAGACAGTATTGGTATGATTGGTGCTGGCTTCATGGGCGCTGGCATCACAGAAGTATCAATTAAAGCTGGTTACGATGTTGTTTTAAAAGATATTTCACTGACCGGCTTAGGTAGCGCCATGAAAACAATCTGGAGCGACTTCAGTAAATTGGTTAAGCGTAAAGCCATGGGCGTAGTTGAACGTGATAAATTAATGGCAAAAATCACCACCAGTATAGATGATAAGTCTTTAAAAAATGTGGGTTTGGTTATTGAGGCCGTTTTTGAAGATACCGAGTTAAAACAGAAAATTTTGGCTGGAGTTGAAAACAACTGTCAGAGCAATACCATATTTGCCACCAATACTTCATCCCTACCAATTGCAGAAATTGCAGCACGCGCCAAACATCCGGCCAATGTCGTGGGCATGCACTATTTTTCACCCGTACCAAAAATGCCTTTGCTAGAAGTTATTGTCACCGATAAAACATCTGCCAGAGCCAAAGCAATTGCTACAAATGTAGGGTTGGATCAGGGCAAAACCGTGATCGTGGTCAAAGATGGCCCTGGTTTTTATACCACCAGAATATTATCTGCTCTCACTCATGAGGCTATTCAGGTCTTAAAACAGGGTGCATCAGTCGAATTTATTGACAATGCCATGAAAGACTGGGGATTCCCAGTTGGACCATTGTCATTACTTGATGAAGTCGGCATTGATGTAGCCGCACATATTGCCCGTGGCAACCTTGGTGAAATGTTTAAAGATCGAGGTATAGAAGAAGATGACAGCGTACAAAAAATAGCAGATGCCAAACTATTTGGTCGTAAATCAGCCAAAGGCTTCTATATTTATCCTAAAAAAGGCAAAAAGACCGTTAATAAAGACATCTATAAATACTTTGGTAGTGAAGAACGTAAAGAACTGGATAAATCTAAGGTACAAAAGCAAATTGGCTTAGCCATGGTCAACGAGGCATTGTTGTGTTTGCAGGAAGGTATATTGTCCTCAGCTGCTGATGGTGACTTGGCTGCTATTTTGGGCTTGGGTTTCCCGCCATTTACAGGTGGTCCATTCAGTTACATTAATTCTCAAGGTGCAAACACTGTTCTCACAAGTTTGAATGAACTACACGAGGAGTATGGTCTCAGATTTAAACCTGCTGACATACTGCTTGAACATGCTGAACACGATAAGGCCTTTATTTAAAAATTAAATAAACTAACCAAGACCCGATTATTCGGGTCTTTTTCATGAATAATCATATGATTGAGGTATATTCATCAGGTATGTAAATGTTATACTTGATTCTTTACACTGCCACTCTATATAGAATGCTAAGACTTATTATTCCTTTATTATTTTCCTCTATTATTTGCGCACAGGAAAATTTAAACATTTCTGACAAGTTTGAATCCAAAGACAAAGTATTTCCTATAAAATCAGGCGTACACAAATATATTGCTCTACAGGATAGCAAAGTCTACGATGTTGAAATAATTATCTTCGCCTATCGCAACTCCTTGCCAAACAATAAAACTTACCGCAACAAATCACTATTTGCTGATTCTGATGCCCTTACATTACAATTAAAACCTAGGTATCTTCCCTATATTCAACCCGTTGACTCAGAAAATAATGAAAATAATGAAAATGCCGAATATATACAAAATCCTGATTTAACTATCAACAATAACAACCCAGATATAAAAACCACCAATACCACTGAATACACAATTTCAATAGAAGATGACGAAGAGGATATACATGTATTATCCTGGTTTGAACATAAGCCAGAGTCATATAAATTAACCCCAATCTGGAAAAGGCTATTACAACAACAGAATATTGTGCCACTTCTACATAAAGCCTGGAGACAGACAGAAACACCTTTTGACAATCCTACCTATGTAAAAATAAGCAATATTATTAGCCATGAAACAAATGATGAACAATCGATTAATACAGCTCCAGGAATACTCATAAACACCTTGGATAGCACTGAATACGATATTGATGCCTCAAACTCAAATAACATCCCGCAAAACATTGAGGACAGCAACGATCAGTCAGTCCTCTATTCTGATTTCACCATTAATGGCAAAGTTGCATTATCTCAAGGCCGATTTATGCATTTTGGGCACAACTTAAATCTATTTAGACTCTATCATAATGAAGAAAATAAACTGCAAAACATGTATTTTTCATTAATAGAAAGAAGGCAAATTAAACCAGATGAACTACATTATTTTGATTCGCCCTGGCTTGGAAGTATTGTAAAAATAACAGAATATATTGGAGAAGAAAAAAATGAAGAAACGACTGAATAAACCAACAGGCCTATTGGGCATTTTATTAATAAGCCTGCTGCTTAACGCATGTCAGCAAGGCAGCTTGTCACAAAACAAACAATCACCTGCTCAATCATGGGTTCTCAATCGGGACTATAGTTCCATTAGCATTATCAGCACCAAGAACAATAAAATTTCTGAAGTATCCAATTTCGGAATATTTTCAGGGAAAATAAGCTCAACAGGTTATCTTCAAATTGAAATCGATTTAAATTCATTAGAAACCAATATACCCATCCGAATGAGCGTATGCAAAAACATTTGTTTCATACCGAACTATACCCAACTGTAGATATCCATACGCAGTTAAAACCAGAAGATTTAAACATTGGTGTGCACAATATCAGCTTTGATGTAGACTTGCATGGCGTCTCAGCCATGTTGCAAGCAGAGTTCATGGTCTTTGAACAATTTGGCAACAAAGTCATTACCTTACATAAACCATTGATAATCAAAGCAGAGACATTTGGTCTAGAAAATGGTATCAACACCTTAAAAAATATAGCTAAATTGCAAAGTATTGATTTTACCGTACCTGTCAATTTGATCCTTAACTTTCAAGTGCAATAAATGTAACTTCCGATGAAATCAATCGTTGACATTAAATAACTAAAAAAGAACACAATTATTATGAAAGCAAAAATCTGGAAATTGAGCAAACGAACAATACAAATCGCCCTATTGATAGGCACCATTTTTCTGGTCAATCTGTTATGGTTTAAACCCCTCTTCATCAACCATTTTTATGATCGGGTATTTATCAAATTTGGCTTACAAAACCCACAGATATTCTCTAGCATGGGTTATAAATTTTATTATGATGAATTAAATGATAACTCACAGGCTGCAGATGATGAAAGTATAAAATTCCTCAATGACAGTTCGCAGATGTTACATCAATATGACAGAAGCAAGTTGTCAGGTCAAAAATTGATTTCATACGATGTCCTTGATTTTTTTCTGCAGGATATTATTGACGATAATAAATTCAAAGACTATGGTTATAGCCAAACCCAGAGAGGTGGTAACTATCAGAGTATTATTAACTTCATGTCCAATATGCACCGCATAGATAATGAAAGCGATGCTGAAGATTATATAAGCAGAATATCACAAATAGGCCTGTCTTTTGACAACACATTAATCCAGGTAGCAAAAGAACAGGAAAATGGAGTGATTCCTCCTGATTTCATCATTACAAAAATATTGGAAAATTTACACAATATTCGTGATCCAGAATTAGCTGAAAATGAATTGGTCAAAGACTTTAACAAAAAACTTGATAAAGTCACGGATTTAGATAGTGATAGCAGAGCACAACTACACCAGAAAATGATTGCCCAAATGCAAGAAGTAGTGATACCAGCCTATGATAGAATGATAAGTTTCTATGCAGAATTATTGACCGAAGCCGATTCAAAAGCTGGTGTCTGGAAATTCCCCAATGGAGCCGAATATTATCAGTTCAGAGTAAAGTCCTCAACCACGTCCGATTATACACCCGAATACCTGCATGAACTTGGACTTAAAGAAGTGACAAGAATTGTCCGCCAAATCAAAACCATCCTGATTGAACAAGGCTATGATGTTGAATCTAAAGAAATTGGACAAATACTCAATGATATGAGTAAGGATCCACAATTTCTTTATGCCGATAATGAAGAAGGACGTACCAAAATCCTCAAAGATTACCAAATAATCATCAATGAGATTGATAAAGAAATGAGTGAAACCTTTGGCGTCTTACCAACAGGTAAAGTTGTGGTTAAGCGTGTACCAGAGTTCCGAGAAAAAACCGCTGCAGGTGGTTCCTATTCAAGTCCGTCAAAAAATGGTGAAAGGCCTGGTACTTTTTATGCCAATTTATATGACGTGACGGCCACCCCGAAATTTGGTATGCGCACCCTCGCTTATCATGAAGCCGTTCCTGGACACCACTTTCAATTGGCTATTCAAAATGAATTGCAAGGCCTACCAATATTTAGGAGCATGATTGGTTTTACAGGTTTTACTGAGGGTTGGGCACTATACGCTGAAAGGTTAGCTGCTGAGTTAGGTTTTCAGGAAGATCCCTTTGATGACATTGGTCGCTTACAGGCCGAACTTCTACGTGCGGTACGTTTAGTGGTTGATACAGGTATTCATCACAAGAGATGGAGCCGCGAGCAAGCCATAAAATACATGGCCGAGACAACTGGTTTTGCCATGACAGATGTGGTATCGGAAATTGAGCGGTATATTGTTTGGCCTGGTCAGGCATTGGCCTACAAAGTAGGTATGATAAAAATCATAGAACTTCGCGAAAAAGCCAAAAATGATCTAAAAGATAAATATGATGTAAAAGAGTTTCATACCACAGTACTGAAAAATGGCGCACTGCCTTTAACCATGCTTGAAGAACAGATAAATATTTATATAGCTGAAACGCTAAATAAATCATAAACTTGCAGTTATATTAACAATAAACTTTAAATTACCCATTAAATAGGTAAAATGCGCGGCATATTTGGGAGCTTGTCCAAAAACAGCTTCCGATGCATTTAATATTTAATGGGTAATTGCAATGAAAGACCAACAAAGAAAAGTCCCCGAACTTAATCAAATTGACCTAATTAAAGGCACAAACCTTGAAAAACAGAGATTTATTGACAATTTTTATAATGGTTTGGTTGAATATGGCTTTATCGTATTAAATCCTTATGATTTTTCATTTGATCTTATTGATAATGCCTATAATAAATACAAACAGTTTTTCGCATTACCATTAGCCACCAAAATGAAATACTTAGGTGATAATGGTGGTCAACGTGGCTATGTACCCAGACTGGTAGAACATGCGAAAAACAGCAAACACCCAGATTTAAAAGAGTTCTGGCACATAGGTAGAGAACTTCCCACCGACAGCTTATACAAAGGCAGTCAACACTACCCCGCAAATATTTGGCCTGACATTGAAGTCCCAAATTTCAAACAGGTTGGACTGGCAGTATTTAAGCAATTAGACCAGGTCGCTACCAGCCTCTTTCATTCACTGGCACAATCATTGAATGTCCCAGAAAGCTACTTTGAAGAAATGACCCATGAAGGCAATTCAATCCTTAGAACCATTCACTATCCTCCATTAAAAGAGTTCACTGAACAGGATTCGATTCGTGCTGGCGCACATGAAGACATTAATCTCATCACCCTACTGGTAGGGGCAACAGATGGCGGATTAGAACTCTTAGATCGTGATGGTAAGTGGTTGTCTGTACCCAGTTTACCCAATCAGATTGTGGTTGATTCTGGTGATATGCTTTCTCGCATAACCAATGAAGTCATTCCAGCTACAACACACCGGGTTATTAATCCAGATCACTGTACTTCTGAGCGGTATTCCATGCCTTTTTTCTGCCATCCACATGCCAATGCTGAGTTAAAATGTATTGCCTCGTGTATAGGAGCTGGCAAAAAATATGAAGACATTCTTGCTAAAGACTTTCTTATGCAAAGATTGATTGAAATTGGTGTACTTAAAGTACAAGGGTAAATTATATATTTCATTGATAAAACTAACTTTTTCCTGAATGAGAAGCTCAACTTGATTCTCGTTCAGGCATTATTTACAAAACGAATAAACTCTTCAAATACTTTAGATCTTGTTGCAATGCCTGCTGCTCTATCTTGATATGATTAGTTAACTTCATTTCCAGAGTCTGTGGTAATAAATCCACTTTAAAACTTGCCATCATATCGGCCATTGCAGTCATTTCTTGACCATTGGACGGTAATGTCATATTTATTCTCTCAACAACGGTTGCTTGCTGTATATTTAAACCAACAAATAACAAGGTTCCCATGGCAAAACCCGTTGGTACCAGCCATTGATAAATAGAGAAGACCTTTTCATCCCTAGTGACAACTTTGTGCTGCTTATTGATGTTCTGCATAATGTTTTCATGTAAAGCCGCACTCGGTTCCTGTCTGAAAGCCATAGCATCTGATTTTAATTTATTTTCTATTAATCTCATGTCTCTAAATTCTGCATTTTTATATTTCATACTGTAATTTATCCCTCCAAAAGAAAATCTTCTGACAAAACTTTAATTTTCTTACTTGTAGCCAATTTTTTTTTTTGCTGCGAAACAATGATATTTTAACCCAACTTTGACTACATTGTAAAATTTTAGCAATTTCTTTTATGCTTAACTCCTCAATATAAAAAAACCACAATACATCATAAGCAGTCGCTGAAAGCATCTTTTTTATTTGCAGCCAAATATTACTTTGATCAATCGAGACTGTATCCAACTCAGTTGTCATATCAATAGATAACATTTCATTATTTTGAGAATAGAGTTTCTGTTGTTTTTTTATTAAGCGATTGGCGATGGTAAATAACCAGGTACTAAATTGCCATTGTGAGTTATAACTACTCAAGTATTTATATGCATTGATAAATGTTTCCTGAAGTATATCTTCAGCATCATGTGAGTTATGACACCTGGCTAGTAAATACTGATACAAACGAGCTTGATATAAAGTCACCAGTTGTGAAAAACTACTGGTGACTCCATTGTTAGCGATGTCTGCTTGTGCTTGTTGTATTAGACTTTGCTCATTCATGATAGAAATTTTTATATCAGGGTTAGGATTAAGGTTTTAGTTAAACTTTAAAGGTTTTAACTTAACAACTGTCTTTTTCTCTCCATTCAGTTGTTTATCCATATCCATTTTCTTTAATTCAGCCAGTGCCGCATAAGTATTAATTAGCACATTATTAGCATTTCTCTCTATCGTTAAATTTTGCATTAATATAGCATGTAACTCATTATTATTAGCATTTGACAAGTTATGCATGGCAACAAGACCATTAATCACTTGTTCAATCAGTGTTGCAGCTGCTTCATCATTAGCAGATAAAGCCACTTCTAGCAAAATATCATCAGCCACTTCCGTCACGCTTGCAGATACTTGTGAAACCTTTTGAAATATTTTCGAATGCATCATATGACTGTTATCATCTAAATTCATACCCATATGAGCTAAAGCTGATTCAACGTTAACCACAACAGCAAACAGGCTGTCCTTATTGATATCTAAATCACCGTATACATTGTCAATCCAGTTTTTAACTTCATTTAAATGAAGGCTCACCACTGATAAATTATCATTAATTTTACTAAAATAAATTTTCTTAAACTCATCTTCACCTTCTTCACCATCATTTCTAACCATGATAATTTTCACTTCATGATCATGATATAGCAACGAATCCTCCTTAATCATTTGTGATGCTTCTTTTTTTGTGTATAACAGATCAAGTACATGATTGGCAATAGAAAAATGCCTAAAATCCCCCGTAACCACAGCTGTCGCATCATCAACTCCTCTTGAGTCTCCATAAACAGTAAGATAGGTAAGCTCTTGAGGAATCTCTATTTCACTGTTTTCTCCTTTTAATATTTTGACAATTTCATTATTCTGTAGCTGATCTATATCCATAGATAAATACCAGGTCGCATCCTGAATACTTTCAGCATTAATCTGAAATGAAACAATCATGGTTAATATTAAGACAAGATGATTGACACGTTTTATTATTTTCATAAATTTCTCCTAAGAAATGTTAGTTTACATGATCTTATAGTGATGAAAAGTGTAGAAAGTTACAGTTTATTTTATTATTTTTTATGCAACTCAATTAAACAAGAAACCCAGGAGGCCAAAATTGCTGAACTTAAATAGACACAATATATGCTAAAATGCCTCTTTAAATCCAAATACCGTGATGATGACAAAGGCTAATCCTACAATTATGCTAGACAAAAAAATAATATTTTTTTACGTTGTTGAATTTTTTTCAGCTCTAGCCTTTACTTATTTTGAGGGTTTTTCTGGTTTGATTTGGCTTACTGTAGCAATTAGTTTCATTGGTATAATACCAAAATCACAATCTCTATCAGGAAAAATATCTGATAAAAGCAAGAATATAATCGCAAAAACCTGCCTGATACTATCCTCTGCTCTTTGGGGTTATATCATGTTATACAGTTTAACTTCAGCACCCGTTATTTATACTGCAATACTGGTTGCCAGAGTACTTGCAACCCTCATCGCCTTTAGAGAAATCAGAGACCATGTTATTGTTGTCTTACCATTATTAATTGCTTTTGCCTTATTAAAACCAGCTGGTTGTATCCCTCCCATTGCTTTTTAACTGTAGAAATTTTAAAGTTCATCAATTCTAGGTTTTATCCAGATACTCACATAGCTCAAAGCAAATAATAAAAAGGCCAAAGACCACATAAGACCCGAGGCAATAATGGTCCATTTATAAATACCAGAAACAAATAATGGCATAATTGAACGAGTAATGACAGCTGCAATCATTAGTAAAAATATTGGTTTAATTATTTTTGGTGGAAACATAAGATTTCTGCCAGTATGTCCAATACTGACTCTGGCCATCATAGCAATCGTAACCACGCCTAAAGTGCCAATACTAAAAGAGTGCAAAGCCATAAAATATAATGAAGGTTTATAGACACTAATGGCACTCATGATAAAGCCAATAATTAAAAATAGATAGCCCACATGTAAAATCCAAACCAGTGGTACTTGCCAAATTTGGTGATTGTACCAACCTTTTAGCCTAACCGCATGAATGACTGCTGCAATTAAACTGCTTAACAAAATCAACTCAGGAACACCCATGAAAACAATGCTTAACATAAAAAACAAATAACTGGGCAGAACCAACTTTTCAATAAAACTATACTTCCGCACCTGATACTTATTGGCAACACCATTTTGACTAAACATAGGAAACACCCTACCCGCCATAATGATAATCAAAGCAATAATTAAATAAAATGCCGTTTTAATCGCAAGATTTGCCATATTTACCAACACGCCCAGCATATCTAAATGAACCAACAAGTTAAGTGCTGCCATAATTAATACCAGAGCTATCATTAAATAATTACGCTTATTTCTAACCCGAACCAGTGGAATCGCAATAAAAATAGCCAACACAGGCAAAAATAACATCTCCAATACAGCAATCAACCATGGGATATTAGTCATAAAAGGCGCAACTCGGCCAACAATCCAGATTGTAACCAACAGCATTAACCCAAAACCATTGACTGTTTGTTTGCCTGTCCAGTTTTTAATCGCCGTCAATAAAAAACCAGCCACCACCGCCATAGAATAAGCAAAGACCATTTCATGCGCATGCCAAATAATCATAGGAAAATAAGAAAAAGAACTGAGCTGAATAGAAAAAAGATATACAGCCACCCAAGCAAACATGGCAAAAAATGCAAATACAGTCGCAACCAAAAAAAATGGCCTAAAACCCAGTGAAAAAAGTGCAGCTTTGTTTTTCATTAACGTTAAATTTATTTAAAAATGTATTTTAATACCTTAAAAAACAATATACTTGATTTATGTTAAATTTGCTTAAAAATTATGCATAGTATAATTAATAACCCAGCAATGAAGCGTAAAAAACACCTCTCATGAATGAGAGGTATTTCATTACCAAATCAAAATGAGGCATGCTTAGTTTAAAATGCGTAAGAAAATCCCGCAACTATGTGCTAATCAATATCAGTTTGTTCTCCATGTTGATGCTCTATCAAAGGAACTCCATAAGACAAATAAGCGCTAAATTTATCTAACGAAAGTCTAATTCCTGATGCAAATAATAATACATTTCCACCCGAATGCTCTTCTCATTCATCAGTAATTTTATTTTCCCCCTTTTTTCTCCATTTAATTCAAGTATGCCATCCCATCGCCAACAGGTATAAAGCAATAAAATTATAAATATTTATAAAAGGAAATAATTCAATGTGAATCTCCATCCCCACTGATAATGTTATGAATAAACCTCTAAAGTTAATTTTATTATTGAAAAAAAAACGATTGTCCGTCATTAGCCATATACTTATTAATGAATAGATTCAAATGAAAACTCACGCTTTAAAAACTTTTCTTTTATCACATAATTTATTTTTTCTGCTCAAGCTCTTTTTAATAGTACTCTCACAGTCGGCTAATGCCTTGACAGTGGTTTCTGGTGCCCGTGTTACAACCAAACACAATATCATGAAAGCGGTCTTTGATGTATCAAAACCAGTCCAGTACAATTATTTTCAGTTGCATAACCCGCCTCGACTAGTAATTGATGTTTACCATGCCACATTTAAAAACAAAGTCAGGTTTCAAGGCAATAACATTGTTAAAAAAATCAGAATAGGCAAACAGGCCAATAACACCCTGAGACTGGTGTTTGATTTAACTCAACAAAAGTCGGTTAAACTGTTCAAGCTTAAACCCAAAGGAAAATATGAACACCGTTTACTTGTTAAAATCAGCAAACTTGATAAAAAGTATCCCATTAAAAAACATATTACCAAAACAACTAAAACTCAAAAAATCAAAAGTATTCTTGTAAAAGAAATAAATAATTCAAAATTTAGAGATATCATTATTGCCATTGATGCCGGCCATGGTGGCAATGATACAGGAGCTATTGGCCCATCAGGAAGCACAGAAAAAGACATCAGTCTGTCCATTGCCAAAAAATTAGCTGCAAGCATCAATAAAGAAGTTGGCATGAAAGCCATATTAATACGCAAAAATGACACACTCATCCCTCTTGCCCGTCGATTTTTAATGGCCGAAAAGGCCAAGGCGGATTTGTTCGTCTCTATTCATACCAATGCCAATAAAAATAGTCAAGTTAACGGCCTGAGCATTTATGTATTGAGGAATCGTTCGGCACGCTCAAAAAGCAATTTATACGCCAGTGTAAAATCGGCCAATAGTGTCTTGTTTGCGGTGAAAAAAACAGCAAAATTGCATAAAAAAAACCTAATGCGAGCAGGATTTATGGTACTTAAATCAAGAAAAGTCCCCTCCATGCTGATAGAAACTGCTTATATCAGCAACCCAAGTGATGAAAAGAAATTAAAAAACAAAGAGCAACAACAAAAACTCGCCAACGCCATCAAACATGGCATCAAAAGCTATTTTTACCAAACACCACCAACTGGCTCATGGATTGCACAGCAACTATCTACAAAAAAACACAAAGTTAAACGCGGCGACACCCTCAGCAGCATTGCTCAGACTTACCATGTGTCCCTGCGAGCCATTAAGCGGCTCAATAATAAGCGCAGTTCGCGTATTTATGTTGGGGAGGTTTTGGCGTTACCACTGTAAAACTCTATCAATATGTCTTTAACGGCAGCATTATGCCTATGGGTAAATGTGCATTGATTCCTTGATTCATTTTTTTCTCTAAATTCTTTTATTTTTTTGCTGTTAATTTGTTCTGATTACTCTAAACCCAATATTAATGGCTTTTTCATATTTACTTATTTCTTGGTTTTTATCTACATCTTTATACGTGAGTTTGATTAATTGGTGTTTTGAATTGTAAGCACCGCCCTTGATAATGCAATCAGGCATATAGCTTAAACAAGTATTAGTCCACTCCCACACATTACCACTCATATCATAAAGACCATAGGCATTTGGACTAAAGCTTTTTACGGGTGCAGTTTTACTGTCATCCCATTGGCTGTTGCAGCCTTTACAATTCGCTTTATTGACTCCAATTTCATTTCCCCAAGAATAGGTCTGCTTTGATCCACCTTTAGCAGCATATTGCCACTCATTTTCTGTGGGTAATCGGTAGTTTTTACCAGTCTTTTTAGATAGCCATTTAATGTATTGCTGTGTGTCATCCCAATTGACAAAGGTAACGGGACGATTGCCATTACCCCAGTTGTTTTTAGCGGATGGGCTGTCACTACAGATACCCTCATTTTCACAAGCTTGCCATTGGTTGTAGGTGATTTCCGTTGCGCTCATGGCTATATTTTTACCTGGAATTCTGACCATTTCTGGGCAGTCGGTGCATAAAGGCAACTGAGCGGCTATAACTGCTGATTCTGGCCATTTTTGTTCTGCTTGCAATTGTGCATATAGATCTACTGAGACATAGCCATTTACAATTTGTTCTTTTGCTTGTTGGTAAGCTTTGATAGCTTTTATGGTGGCTAGGTTTTGTGAGCCATTGATTTTTAAAGTAGAATATTTCAATCTCTTAAGTTCTTGTTGGATATTTTTAACCAATTGCCTTAGTTCTCGTTCTTTTTGCTGTTGATCGTTAATTTGCGCTATGGTATTGGTAATCTGTTCTTGCTGTTTTTCAATATTTGCCAAAGATGTGGCTTTTGTCACTCCAAAATATTCATTTTTATCATAGCCTGCAGCATTGTATTGTTGCCTAATGTATTTGGCTTTAATGATGTATTTTTGCGCTTGGGTGAGTTTTTTTGTTGCAACCTTTCTTCTACTAAACCCAAATAACTGGAGGTAATATCTAAGATTCCTTTTTTTGCATAAGGATTTTGCTGGTCTTGTTCCAGAACGGCTAAATATTTAAGATAGGCATTATCATCATGAGGGTGAGTTAACCGTTTGGCTTTTAGGTCTATATTGGCTTGTTGTAATAAAGCTTCAATTTTATCTTTATCTACAAGGGGAGTAGATGGTTCGTTTTGGGTGCTTGTATTTAAATTATCTATAGCTGGTTTGATAACTAAATCACCTGGTTCAGTTATTTCCTTATTTTGAAACATATCTTTAATATAAAATGCTGAGATTAGCAACAGTACTAAACCAACCAGTGTAAAATGCAGTTTTGATATTGTTCTTTTTGCCTTTTGTTGAGAAAAATATTTTTTGTCACTGCGAATAACAACATTCTCCTTTTTGTTCCTTGGATAAATTTGAGAATCCTTTTCTGCCATTGGAGGTGTTACCATCGATAGGTTTACTGGTGATACCATTGACTTAAATTGAGGTAGTACTTGTACATACTCAAATGTATAGCTGTGATTAATTTCATAACCGCTTTTTTGTGCTGTCTCTAATAGTTCATCAATTTCTTTAACCCATTTTCCATGAGGTAACAGGTCTGGATTTTCGGTTCTAATAGCTTCTCTCCAGTTATCATAATCATCAGTACCTGTATAACATTCCAGTTCATCCATTAAATCAAATAAATAAGTATATTTTATACCAAATTTCTTTGCTGTGATTTTTATAGATTCCATACAAGAAGGTGAACCCAAAAACATACCTATCCAATGGCTAAGACCATATAAATCCGTGCCATAATCTAATTGAGATTCCAAACGTTGAATTTTACTGTCATTTGTCGCTGTGCTGTTTAGAATTTTTTTCAAATGTGGTGCAAGATAGGAGGATCTATCTGATTTCGCGTCAATCGGTGGCACTTTAGTTAATGGGTGTTTGTCTAATATACTGTAGCTAAAATCTATTAGTTTGATATCACTTGGTGTAATTTTTATGTCACTTCCTGCCTTTTTAATAGAAGACACCAACGGCAAGACATTTGCACAAATATTATCGGCTTTAAAATCAACATGAACAATTCCTTTTAAATGAAAGGCTTGTAAACATTGTATAGTCCCCTTAAGCACTTCCAATAACAAGGGTGTATAACATAACAAAGGTATTGTTCTATCAATCCCTTCAATTTTCACCCCTATATTAGCTAAATCTTCGAATGTATCTCCAGCATGTTTTATAACAAGTTCTTCACCTGAATCAAGGTATATTTTAGGCGTAGGCAAGCTTTGTCCATCGTATCGTAATAAAAACCTAAGCTCCCTATCTATAAAACTAGCTTGTGCAGCAGGGTTTGATTTAACATAGTAAACAGTTGAATCTTTAATGCCTTTTTTGGGTTCCCAACGAGTTACGGTGGATAAACATCCTTTATCAGGGGATCTTAATACCGTTAATTTATAATCTTGCTTGTTTAACATTTAGTAATTATCCTCATCATCCGTTTTTTTCGTATTATCCTGGTTTAATTTAAAGCTTTCTGTTGTTAATTCTTGAGTGGTTGCTTTTGTTTCTATTGGCTTGCCTTTTGCAAACTGTAAAATCAACAAGACAAGTACCAGTAAACTCAAGATAGCAATGACCCATTTGAGTTTTTTATTGTCATCAAAGTGTGTATCAAAGGACTGCCACATTTTTTGTGCATGTTGCATGGGAGTCAACCCTTTGTGGTGTTGAACTAAAATAATACTGATATCATCATCACTGCCATTTTTTATAGCGTGCTCGATTAATTTATTTAAGCACTCTTTGGGTGATTGTTTGTGTTTTTTGATGACATGGAGGATGAAATCATCTGCCAAAAAATTACTTAAACCGTCAGTACACATAAGCAGCAAATCATCACTTTTTAGCATGGGAAATATTTGATAAGCTTTTAAATTATCACAAATGGACTCGTCTAGAGTTTCTAAACCAAACATTTGGCATGGACTATTGATTGATATATTTCCCTTAGGTTGAAGCTTTGCATTTTTGTATGTGTGATCAATCGTTATTTGCTTAATCACATCATCGGTTTGAAAGTAGGCTCGACTATCACCTAAATTTAATAATAATGAACCTTTCTTATT